>JBAXGN010000046.1 GCA_037139415.1 Verrucomicrobiota bacterium
ATGTCCGGGCTTCTTAAAAAAACTGCTTTTCTAAGTCCGACAGGCTGCTAGCGCCTCAGTCACTGAGGCCAACAACGTCGTCGCATTCATGTTCATGAATTAACCCTCATTTTACCGGCCTGGCAAGAGCCGGTTTCAAAATCCTCGCAGAAAGGGGATGACAAGCGGGCCAAAATGGGTTTAAGTCGCTCGGTTTTATGCCGAAGCGCACGGACATACATTCGATTCTGATCGTCGGTTCCGGCCCAATCATCATTGGGCAGGCTTGTGAGTTTGATTATTCCGGTACCCAGGCGTGCAAGGCCCTCCGCGAAGAGGGGTACCGCGTCATCCTGATCAACTCCAATCCGGCCACCATCATGACGGACCCGGAATTTGCCGACCGCACCTATATTGAGCCGATTACGCCGGAGTGCGTGGAGAAGATCATTGTCCGCGAGAAAGCGACGATGGCGGCCATGGGTGCCCAGGGCAAACTGGTGCTGCTGCCCACCCTCGGCGGACAGACCGCCCTCAACACCGCCATGTCCCTTCACCGCAACGGCGCATTGGAGCGGCACGGCATCGAAATGATCGGCGCCAACGCGCACGCCATTGAACGAGGCGAAGACCGTCAGGTCTTCAAGGATTTGATGATTTCCATCGGGTTGGATGTGCCTGTCAGCGGCACCGCCCATACCTTGGACGAGGCCCGCACGGTGGCGGAGAGGATTGGCCGGTTTCCGGTTATCATCCGACCCGCGTACACCCTGGGTGGCACCGGCGGCGGTATTGCGTATAACCGCGAGGAATTCGAGGAAATTACCAAGCGCGGGCTCGACCTTTCGCCGGTGACCGAAATCCTCGTCGAGGAATCCCTGCTCGGCTGGAAGGAATTCGAAATGGAAGTGATGCGCGACAAGGCGGATAACTGCGTCATCATCTGCTCCATCGAAAATTTTGATCCCATGGGCATCCACACCGGCGACTCCATCACCGTGGCGCCGGTCCAGACGCTGACGGACAAAGAGTACCAGATCATGCGCGATGCCTCGTTCGCGGTCATTCGCGCGGTAGGCGTGGAAACCGGCGGATCGAACATCCAGTTTGCGGTGAACCCGGACAACGGGCGCATGACGATCATTGAGATGAATCCGCGGGTGTCGCGCTCTTCGGCGCTGGCCTCAAAAGCCACCGGCTTCCCGATTGCCAAGATTGCCGCCAAGCTCGCCGTGGGCTACCTGCTCGACGAAATCCGCAACGACATCACCCGCGAGACCCCGGCCAGCTTTGAGCCGACCATTGATTACGTGGTCACCAAGGTGCCGCGGTTTGCCTTCGAGAAATTTCCGCAGGCCGATCCCACCCTCAATACCCAGATGAAATCCGTGGGCGAGGCCATGGCCATTGGGCGCACCTTCAAGGAGTCTCTGCAAAAGGCGCTGCGTTCGCTGGAAATCGGGCGCTCCGGCCTGGGCGGCGACGGCAAGCCATGGCGCATTGGCACCGAGGTGTACGGCGACCGGGATATTCTCCCGCGCGATGTCATCACGCGCAAACTCAGCGTGCCAAACGCCGAGCGCATTTTCTTTTTGCGTCACGCCCTGCGGGCGGGCTTCACGCTCGAAGAAATTTTTGAGCTGACCAAGATTGACCGTTGGTTCCTGACGCAGCTCAAAGAAATCGTGGATTTCGAGGAAGTGCTGGCCGCCGAAAAACAGTAGGGAACGGGCAAAGCCGATGTTGTCCAGTATGAGTTAGCTCCCTATTTCCGCCTTTCCTATTCGTATGACGACGGTAGAGTCGCGGTGTGGCTGATAAACTTTACGATCTTCTACCGCGCGACGAGTGTCCCGGCAACGACCTGTTGCTGGGGCGGTTCCTGGAGTATGCGGAAGGCCGGGGGCTGACGCTGTATCCCGCCCAGGAAGCCGCCCTGCTCGAATTGTTCGAGGAAAAGAACGTCATCCTGAACACCCCCACTGGTTCCGGCAAATCGCTGGTGGCGGCGGCGTTGCATTTCAAGGCGATTGCCCAGGGCCGGCGCTCGGTGTACACGTGCCCGATCAAGGCGCTGGTCAATGAAAAGTGGCTGGCGTTGTGCCGCGAGTTTGGACCCGAAAATGTCGGGCTCAGCACCGGGGATGCCTCGGTGAACCGGGACGCACCCATCCTGTGCTGCACGGCGGAAATCCTGGCCAACATTGCGCTGCGCCAGGGGGAGAAAGCGCCCTTCCTGGATGTCGTCATGGACGAGTTTCATTATTACGCGGACCGCGAGCGCGGCGGGGCCTGGCAGATACCGTTGTTGACGCTGCCGCAGTCGCGGTTCCTGCTGATGTCCGCCACGTTGGGAGACACCGCCTTCTTCGAAGAAGAGTTGACGCGGTTGACTGGCAAAACCACGGTGGCGATTCAATCCGTGGATCGTCCGGTGCCGCTGGAATACTCATATGCGGAAACGCCGCTGGCGCAAACGTTGGAAATCCTGGTATCCAATGGGCGTAGTCCCGTCTATGTGGTGCATTTTACGCAACTCGAAGCCGCCCAAAGCGCGCAGGATTTCACCAGCATCAATGTCTGCACTCGCGAGGAAAAGAACGCCCTGGCCGCCGCGCTGGAAGGTTTCAAGTTCACCAGCCCGTATGGACCGGATTTGAAGAAATGGCTGCGGCACGGCATTGGCCTGCATCATGCCGGACTGTTGCCAAAGTATCGCGTACTGGTGGAACAACTCGCGCAAAAGGGCCTGCTCAAAGTGATCTGCGGCACGGACACCCTGGGGGTCGGCATCAACGTCCCCATCCGCACCGTGCTCTTCTCAAGGCTCTGCAAGTATGACGGCCAAAAGACCGGCATTCTCAGCGCGCGGGATTTCCATCAGATTGGCGGACGCGCCGGACGCAAGGGGTTCGATGACAAGGGCTGGGTGGTGGTACAGGCGCCCGAGCATGTGGTGGAAAATTTGAAGCTCGAGGAAAAATCCGCGCGCGACGGCAAGAAGTTTGTCAAACGCCGGCCGCCGGAACAGAACTTTGTCAACTGGGACAAGAACACCTTTCGCCGGCTCATCACCGCGCCGCCGGAGCGGTTGACCTCGCGTTTTCAGGTCACGCACGCCATGTTGCTCAACATGCTCAGCCGCGAGGGCGACGGTTGCCGGGCGATGCAGCGGCTCATAAAATGCTGCCATGATGCCCCCAAAGCCAGGGCTGTGCACCGCCAGCGCGCCTGGCAGTTGTTTCGCTCGCTGGTGGAACGCCGGATCATCGAGTTCATTCCCCGCACCGAGGCGGGCGCGCACCTGCGCGTCAATGTCGCGTTGCAGGATGATTTTTCGATGGATCAAACTCTGTCGCTCTACCTGCTCGACACGATTCCGTTTTTAACCACGCCGTCCACGGCCAACCCGGACACCGCCGCTGTGCCACCCGCTACGAATCAGGCACCCGGTGAGACCACGCCCGTCCCGTCGGAGCCACCCGCGCCGTCCACCGATAATTTTGAACTCGATCTGCTCACCCTCGTCGAATCCATTCTGGAAGACCCAGACGTTATTTTGCGCAAGCAACTCAACCGGGTGAAGGATCACAAGATGGCTGAGATGAAGCAGCAGGGCGTGGAATATGACGCGCGCATGGAGGAGTTGGAAAAGTGCGAATACCCCAAGCCGAAGCGGGAGTTTATTTACGCCACCTTCAACGCGTTCGCCGCCAAACATCCCTGGGTGGGCCAGGAAAATATCCGTCCCAAATCCATTGCCCGGGAGATGTTCGAGCAATTCCGCACCTTTGCCGATTACATAAAGGATTACGAGTTGCAACGCGCCGAGGGCGTGCTCCTGCGGTACTTGTCCAGCGTTCACAAGGTCCTGGCGCAAACCGTGCCGGACGCCGCCAAGACGGATACCCTGCGGGAAATGGAACTGTACCTGTACACCATGATCCGCCAGGTGGATTCCAGCCTGCTTGATGAGTGGGAAAAAATGCGGAATCCCAACTACCAGCCGCTCGCGCCGCAACCCGAGGCGCGGCCGCCGGGCGCAGAAGCCGCCGCCGCCGACATCACCCGCGACACCAAGGCGTTCACGGCCCTCATCCGCAACACTGTCTTTACGTTCTTGCGCGGACTCGCCGTCGGCGAATACGAACTGGCGCTGGGGCAATTAACCGCGCCGGAACCACCAGGTGAACCATGGACGGTCGCCCGCCTGGCGACGGCCATGGACCAATACTTCGCCGAGCATCAACAGCTTTGTCTGGACCCCAACGCGCGCAATGCACGCCACACCTACGTGACACCTTCCGAAGACAAAAGCGCCTGGCACGTTCAACAAATGCTGGTGGATCCCGAGGGGCACAACGATTGGGTGGCGGAATTTACCGTGGATCTGGCTCAATCACGCGCCGCTGGCGCACCAGTACTGCGGTTAATCAAGCTGGGCAGCCTCGGTTGACAGAAGGAACATGGCAGGAGTACGCCACTCAGGCCAACGGTCGGCACGCAGGATGGAAAAAAGGCGGCGAACGTTTACGGTGCCCGTTGGCAGGGTTATTGGGATTGGCTAAAGACCAAAACGTTTTGACCTCTCAACTGACGGCACGGTGCCGATCCAGCCAGCCGCGCCACAGCACCCACAGGCTGATCCCGCTCATGCCAAGCCAGCCCATGATTTTCACTGCGGCGGCAATCCGGGTATCATAGGAGAGGATTCCCCAACTGAAAAAGATGTGATTCCAATCATGGCCGCCGCCGCCCACCAATGGCAGCAACAAGGCACGGGAATCCGCCATATAGCGAGCAATGCCAATAAAGTTTTCAAAAAACCACACGAGCGCGATCGCATAAGAAATCGGTTGTTGTTTCCGCCAGAAAGTAATCGCCAACACGATAGGGAAGCACAACTGGCCGAAGGTGCCGCCATAAGGTTCCAGCCGACTACTGAAAATCCCAATCACCGGATGCCCGGCTTCATGAAACACCAGGTTGGCGTGATCCAAAAGGGGCAAGCCTTCATCCCCGGCCCGCCAGAGCAGGTAAAATAGCGACAGGATACCCAGGCCGAAGAGAATCAGCCGTCCTTTGGTTACCGGATTCCATTCATTCAGTGACATCCGCCCCAACTAACCACATCTTTTCACTGGCCGCCAGTGCTTAAATTCAGCCTCACAGGCATAACCCCGTCTCCCGTGACCGGGCAACCCTGAAGGTGGTTGGGCAATACAGACACCGTAAACAGCGGCGTGCAGGAGCGGAACCATGGGCGGTCGGTGATACCACGTTGATGGCGGATATCCCGGTTCACGATCTGCCGCAACCCGTATTGGGTAGGCGGGGAACCGGCGTGATTATGGATAAATTGTTGCTGGTGGATGAATTGAGGTGGATGACTTCCCATTGACCGCGCCGCCCCGTTTGGTATGGTTTGCCCATGCCGTTTTCATGGAATGAAGTCCGAGAGTGGGCAAGCGCCTTTGCCAACGAAGGGAAAGGTGGAATCCGCAAGCCTGTTAATTTTGCGGCATTACCGCCTTTCTAAAATGACAATCGCCGAGTTTAAAAAGAAATGGGCCCGCTACCAGGGCAAGGAATCCTCCGGTTACGTGGAGCATTTCAACGACCTTTGTCGTTTGTTGGGCCACAAGACCCCAGTGGAGGCCGATCCGACCGGCAATGATTTTTTCTGTTTCCAGAAGCGCGTCATCAAGGACGCCGAGTTGTTCAATATTGAATCGCCAGATTGCGGTGACCCTACTGAACGCGGGTTTGCCGATGTGTGGAAAAAGGATTGCTTCGGCTGGGAATACAAGGGCAAGAAGAAGAATCTGGATGAAGCGTACCAACAACTCCAGCGGTACCGGGAGGCGCTCTTTAATCCGCCTTTGTTGGTGGTGTGTGATTTCAACCGGTATATCATCAAGACCAATTTCAACGGCACGGTCCAGGAACCCCACGAGTTCACCAACGACCAGATTGACCGCCCTGAGAACTGGCGGATTCTGCGGGCCGTGTTTGAAAATCCCGAATTCCTCAAACCCCAGCGCACCACCGCGCAGGTCACTGAGAAACTGGCGCAGACCATTGCCGAGGTGGCCAAATCCCTGCAAAAACGGGAGGCCGAGGAATTGACCGATGCCAAAACGCGGGCCGAAGCCAACTTTGCGCAGCGCAAAAACCTGCGCATCGCCCGTTTCCTCAATCGCATCGTGTTCTGCTTTTTTGCCGAGGATACCGGGCTGCTGCCCAAGAATCTGTTCACGGAGGTGCTGAAATGCGGGCTGGATGATTTGCATCACTTGGCCATAAGCCTCGAAAGCCTGTTCGCCGTCATGGCCAGGGGCGGCGTGTTTGGCAAAGATAAAATCCGCCATTTCAACGGGCACCTGTTTGAAGACTCCTCCGTGTTTGAACTGACGGAGGAAGAACTCAAGAAGCTGGCCGAGGCCGGGGAGGCCGATTGGCAGTTCATTCAACCGAGCATCATGGGCACGCTCTTTGAACGCGCCCTGGAGCCGGAGCAGCGCTCGCAGTTGGGCGCGCACTACACCAGCGAGGGCGATATTAAAATGCTGGTGGAGCCGGTGCTCATGGCCCCGCTGCGCCGCGAATGGTCCGCACTCAAGGGCGAACTCACCGCCGCTTTTGCCAAAGGCAAAGGGAGCCCGGAGCAACGCCGCAAACTGGATGGCTTTCTCAAAAAGCTGCGCGACACCGTGGTGCTCGACCCCGCCTGCGGCAGCGGTAACTTCCTCTACGTGGCGCTGCAAATGCTGCTGGGCCTGGAAAAGGAGGTCATCACCTTTGCCACGCAACTCGGCTGGCGCATTGATCCGGAAGTCAGCGTGCAGCAACTCCGCGCCATCGAGATCAATCCCTATGCGTATGAACTGGCGCAGGTCTCCGTCCAGATCGGTTTCCTGCAATGGCGGCGCGATAACGGTTTTCTCAATGATCGGACACCGGTATTGCAAAATCTCGACGGCTTCCAAAACGAAGACGCGCTGCTAGTGCCGCACTTCCGCAACAAAGCCAAGACGCTAAAGGAAGCCCAGGCCGGCGAACACGTGGGCGATGATAATTTGAAGTTCTACACCGAACGCGAATGGCCGGAGTGCGATGTGATTGTGGGGAATCCTCCATTTCTTGGTGGCAGCGAAATAAAAGAAGAGCTTGGCCTGCAATACCAAAAAGAGCTTTGGCGAATTTTTGATGGCCGGTTACCTGGATTTGCTGATCTATGTTGTTATTGGTTTGAAAAGTCGCGCGAGCAAATCAAAAACAATAAATGCAACCGTGCAGGACTTCTTGCAACACAATCCATTCGTGGAGGCGCCAACCGTGAAGTCTTAAAACGAATAAAAAATGATGGGAATATTTTCTTTGCTGAGAGTGATCGTCCATGGATTCTTGCAGGCGCGTCCGTAAATGTCAGTATGATTGGGTTTGACGATGGTAAAGAGACAATACGAATTCTTGATTCAAAACCAGTGCCGGAAATAAATGCAAACCTGACCTCAAAAATAGATATTACATTCGCTGTTGCGCTTCATGCAAATCATGGGATTAGTTTCCAAGGGTCTCAAAAAATAGGGGCTTTCGATATTTCAGAAACACTTGCAATCGAATGGCTTGATCTTCCGAATCCACATGCTCGCCCAAACAGTGATGTTTTGGTGCCGCTTTGTAATGGCATCGATTTAACAAGACGTCCAAGAGGTATTTGGATTATTGATTTTGGATTATATACACCAGTCCAACAGGCAGCACCCTATGAAATACCTTTCAAATATGTTATTGAGAACGTCAAACCAGAAAGGGATCTAAATCCACGCGATGTTCGGCGTATTAATTGGTGGAAGCATGGAGATGGCCAACCAGCGATGCGTTCTGCGATTTCAACATGTCATAGGTTTATGGCAATCTCAGCACACACTAAACACACAACGTTTACATGGTTAAACGCCGGAATTTTGCCAGATAAAGCACTTATCGTTTTTGCTCGCTCAGATGATTTCTTTTTCGGTGTTATTCATTCACGCATCCACGAGATTTGGAGTTTGAAACTCGGTACCCAGTTAGAAGATCGTCCTCGCTACACACCCACAACCTGCTTCGAGACGTTTCCCTTTCCATTCCCGGATGATTTGCAGGCATCAGCTCTCCCCGCTCCGGAGCCGCTAGCGGCGAATGGTGGCTGGGACACTGTGATGACGACCCGATTCTACGAGGTAAAAGAAGATGCGTCACCTTACGGCGGTCCGCCCACCACGCCCGAGGGGCATCGCGCCGCGATTGCCGCCGCCGCCAAGGAACTCAACGATTTGCGCGAACGCTGGCTCAACCCGCCGGAATGGACGGAGACCCGTGTGCTCCAATTCCCAGGCACGGTGGACGGTCCCTGGGATCGCTATATTGACCGCAGTACCGTTCGGGATTGCGGCACCTTCCAAATCGGCACCGTGCGTTATCCGCGTTTGGAACCGCTCGACGCCGAATGCGCCGCCAAACTCAAGAAACGCACGCTGACCAATCTCTATAACGAACGTCCCATGTGGCTCGATCTGGCCCATAAGAAACTGGACGCCGTCGTCGCCGCCGCCTACGGCTGGCCCGCCGACTTGACCGATGAACAAATCCTGGAACGGTTGCTGGCGCTGAACTTGGAACGTGCCGCCCAAGAGGAAAAACTGGCTAAAACCAAAAAAACCAAAACATCCCGTGAGAAAGCGGATGATGAACTGATATAACGAGGCAAACTTATGGGCCTGACCATTCATTATACATTGTTTGCCCCCGAGACCACCGATGCAGCGGGGGCGCGTGAAATCGTCCTCCGAATGCGCCGCCGTGCCTTCGGCTTCAAGCAGCGCGGGCGAGTGGATATGGTGCATCCGCTGGGCGACGATCGCAAATCCCTGCGTTGGGCGCGGGAATGGATGTTCCGCCGTGATCCGCACCATCCCACTCGCGAGTATCAAGCTGAAATTATGCCGCGGGCGGGTTGGATATTCCCGGTCAGCGTGGGCAAAGATTGCGAACCGCTTTGGCTGGGGTTGTGCCAGTATCCGCAGGAGGTGTTGCTGGGAGGCAAATGGGCGCGCACACGGCTCAAAGGCTGGCGGTTGCACGGTTTCTGCAAGACGCAATATGCCAGCTTGCACGGTTGGGAGTATTTCCAACGCTGCCATTGCGCGGTGATTGATCTGTTGGTGGAGGCTCGATCATTGGGGATGCGAGTGGTCATTAACGACGAGGGCGAGTATTGGCCGCGTCGTTCGCTCAAGACCTTGCGTGTGGAATTGGATCAGATGAATGGCGTGGTCGCCGCCGCTGCCGGTGCGCTGAAGGACTTGGCTGGGGATGACGCTGGAACAGCGCCCGTCCAATCGCCCATCTTCAAACATCCCCACTTTGAGCATTTGGAAGCCGCAGGAGCAAAACACACCGCACATCTGACGGAAGCAGTCGAATTGATAAAACAATCCTATGAAACATAACCCTTCAACTAACGGCGAGGCAAATGCCCCTCACCCAAGGAACGCCCTGGAACGTCGCGATTTCCTGAAAACCATTGGCCTCGGTTCGGCAGTGTTGGCGTACGCACCTTGGCGGGCCATGGCCGGGCCGTTTGATCCGAAAGAGTTTGAGAAACTGGTCCCCGCCGATAAGAAACTGGCGCCGGAATGGGTGAAGTCCCTGTTTGAACGCGGGACCCGTACGGTCTATCGCGGGGCGGAGTTGGAAAAGATCGGGATGCCGGTGGGCGGGATTTGCGCCGGGCAACTCTACCTGGGCGGCGATGGCAAGCTGTGGCATTGGGATATCTTCAATAAACATATCGGGACGGGCGATAGCCATTATCGCAATCCGCTAAAGCCCTCGTCGCCATTGGATCAGGGGTTCGCGTTGTTGGTGTCGGCGGGAGGTAAGTCGCAGTTGCGTCCGCTGGACGGCACTGGGTGGAGCGACGTGTCGTTCACGGGAGAATATCCCATTGGTTATGTGGAGTATCGCGATCCGGAATCGCCGGCGAGCGTATCTCTGGAGGCGTTCTCGCCGTTCATTCCGCTTAATCCCGAGGATTCGAATCTGCCAGCTACGGTCATGCGGTTCACGGTCAAGAATACCAGCGCGCAGCCGTTGGAGGCGGAGCTGGCCGGTTGGCTGGAGAATGCCGTGTGCCTGTACAGCAGCGAGACGCGGGACATCGTGCGGCGTAACCGGGTGGTGAAACGCGACCAATACGTGTTCCTCGAAGCTTCCGCAGAAGCGGCCCCGATGGAGAAGAGCGCGCCCAAGCGGCCAGAGATTGTGTTCGATGATTTCGAACGGGAGACCTACGAGAGTTGGATTGCGACGGGCACGGCGTTTGGCACCGGCCCGGTTGAGAAGAGCAAGGTGCCCGGTTACCAAGGGGAGCTGGGCATGCACGGCACGCACGTGGTGAATTCGCATGCCGCCGCGCCTGGCAACAATACTGGCGGGAAAGACGGTGCCACCGGTACGCTCACCAGCAAACCGTTTACCATTGAACGCCATTACATCACCTTCCTCGTTGGCGGCGGATCGCACAAAGGCAAGACCTGTGTGAACCTGCTAGTGGATGACAAGGTCGTCCTCTCCACCACTGGCGCGAGTGACAATAAGATGAGCCCGGCCAGTTGGAACGTGCGCAAGTGGGAGGGCAAGGTGGCAAAGATTCAACTGGTGGACAACGAAACGGGGGCCTGGGGCAACATTGGCATAGATTACATCGTGTTCACGGATCAATCCGGCGAGGCGGCGGGGACGCTGGCCGAGGAATCGGATTTCGGCACGATGGGGTTGGCGTTGCTGGATCCCAAACCGGATGATCTGGCCGTCACGTCGTTGCCGGAAACGCCGGTGCCTTCCGGTCTGTTTTCAAAAAGCGCAATCGTTTCCGATGCGCTGGCCTCCAAACCGGCCGGGCACAAACTGGTCGGCTCGCTCACGCGCAAGCTGTCCCTGGCACCGGGGCAATCGGGCACCGTGACGTTCCTGGTCACGTGGCATTTCCCGAACGACAAGATCAAGGGCTTGAAAGCCACGCCGGTCCGGCATTACGCCGTCCGCTTCAATTCAGCGGTGGCCGTGGTCGAATACCTGGCCCGGAACCTGGAATTGCTCGCCAGCCAGACGCGACTCTGGCACGACACCTGGTACGATTCGACGCTGCCGTATTGGTTCCTGGATCGCACGTTTCTCAACACCTCCATCCTGGCCACCTCCACGTCGCACTGGTTCCAGGACAACCGTTTTTATGGCTGGGAAGGCGTTGGTTGCTGCCCTGGCACCTGCACGCACGTCTGGCATTACGCCCACGCCATGGGCCGCCTCTTTCCGCAACTTGAACGCAGCCTGCGCGAGTTGACGGATTATGGCACCGGGTTCGAGGAAGAGACCGGGCGCATCCGGTTTCGCGCCGAGCACAACAACCACTGGGCGGTGGATGGCCAGTCGGGCACGATCCTGCGCGTGTATCGCGAACACCAGGCGAGTGCCGACAACCAGTTCCTGAAAAAAATCTGGCCGCGCGTGAAGAAGTCCCTCGAATTCATGATCAGCAAGGACGAGGGCGGCGACGGCATCATGGATGGTCCGCAGCATAACACGCTGGATGCCGATTGGTGGGGGCAGGTGGCCTGGCTCAGCGGCTTGTATCTCGCCGCGTTGCGGGCCGGGGAAGAGATGGCGAAGGAATTGGGCGATGAGGCGTTTGCCCGGCAGTGTCGCGAGATTTTCGAGAAAGGCCGGCGGAACATCGGGGAGAAACTGTTTAACGGCGAGTACTTCGTTCAACAGGGTGATCCGGCTCACGCCAAATCCGTCGGGTCTTATGACGGCTGCGAGATTGACCAGGTGTTCGGCCAAAGCTGGGCGTGGCAGGTCCACTTGGGGCGCATCCTGGATGAGGACAAGGTGAAGACGGCGTTGCGCTCCTTGTGGCGTTACAATTTCACGCCGGATGTCGGCCCGTATCGCGAAGCGTACAAGTCGGGCCGCTGGTACGCGATGCCGGGGGAAGCCGGGTTGCTGATGTGTTCCTGGCCGAAGGGCGAGGCTGCGCGCGTCAAGGTGAGTTACGATTATTATTTCAACGAATGCATGAACGGGTTCGAGTACCAGGTGGCCGGGCATATGATCTGGGAAGGGATGGTGCAGGAGGGGCTGGCCATCACGCGTGCCGTTCATGACCGTTATCACGCATCCCGGCGCAACCCGTGGAACGAGGTGGAGTGCGGCGATCACTATGCGCGGTCCATGGCCAGCTACGGTGTGTACCTGGCCGCGTGCGGCTACGAGTATCATGGCCCTCAGGGGCGGCTTGGCTTTGCTCCGCGGCTGACACCGGAAAAGTTCCAGGCAGCCTTCACGGCGGCGGAAGGGTGGGGGACCTTCACGCAATGGTTGGAGAACGGGACGGCCATGGCACGGGTGGCGCTCAAGTGGGGGCAATTGCGCGTGCGCACGCTGGCGCTCGGGTTGCCGCCGAATACTGCTGCCGCCAAAGTGAAAATCATTGTGGCAGGGAAAACCATTCAGGGCACCCTGGCCAAACAAGGCGACCGGGTGGAGATTCAGTTAAACGCAGACGTCCTGCTTAAAGCGGGTGAGACGCTGGAAGTGATGGTGAGTTGAGATAGGTTTGTGACACTATTTACGCAATAAACGCAAATTTACTCCTGCATTATTATGGGTATCCAAGATCGAGATTACATGAAGCGACCAAGGGACGATGAGGATTCAAGTTATTCATCGTCCGAGAGCAATGCCGAGGAATTTCTCGCTAACTTCCTGCAACGGCATCCCCGATTCTTTATCTACGTTGGCATCGGCCTCGTCGCGCTCATCGTCATTGCGGTTGTCGTTACCATGATCGCTTCCAAGAGGCAGTAGGCGGGCTTTGGATTTGCGTTAATGGACTGCATTTTCAGCAATGGGTACATTGTGTCGTATTTTCTGTTCAAAGGATCACGGTGAAGGTTTGCCTGGTGCATCGCGCAAGGGGGCGCCTGCATCGGTTGGGAGTCGCATCGGACGGCGAACGAGATAATGCGGTTTTCGGGGCGGCTCGTGTCCCCAGTTCTCGCTGTAGCCGTAATAGAGCCAGCCGCGCAGGCCATCGGCTTCATCAGGGATGAAGGTCGGATGCCATGCCACCTCGCAGCCGGTCCGTGCGATTACCGGCACGCGCCAAACCTGCTGCATCCGTTCGCGTGGCCAGTGAATACCATCTTCGGAAAAGGCCGCCCAAATGCCGCTGCGCCGCGCTTGGCATGCCTCGCGCCAGACGTTCATGCAGAACAGCATCATGTATTGCCGCAACGCGAGAACGAACACGACGTGAGGAAATAGTGCGTCGGCTTCCGGCTGGCCACTGGTCAAGACCGGAGTGTCTTTGCCTCCCAAGCCTGGTTGGTCGAAATTTCCCAAATGATACTTCATCCATGCACCCGGTTTTGATGCTTCACTCACCGGACAACGCGCCATGCAGATTTGCACACCGCGACCATCCACGCGTTCGTGGGAGGTGTAATACGCATAGAGAAATTCACCGCGCGGTTCCGCGAATACCCATGGTTCGCCGACGCCTTGATCACCCCGCCCCTTGGGGTCTTTCGGCAACTGCCCGGACAGTACCGGCCCACGCTTTTCAAAAGTGATACCGTCATCCGACGACACCGCCAGCGCCACGCTGCAATAGAAACCGGGGATGCCATTGCCAACGCTGGCCATGTTCTCCTGGTCTTCGGCGTGGTAGAAGGCCAGCAACTCGCCGGTCTTCGCCCGCACGGCGGCGTTGATGCCGGCATAGCCATTGTCAAACGCGCCGGGCTTGCCTTTGTCGAGTACCTTGGTGGCCTTGGTGAATTTTCCATACTCCGGCCCTTCGAGCAGGAACGACGATACCCCGGCGGAAACCAGCACGCGATACTCTGGTCCGGATCGAATCACCGCCAGCCGCCCATCTGGGAAATACCGCAAGCCCAAGGCTCGGTCGGCAAGCACGGTTTCAGGAGGGCCAAGGGTGATGGGCTTTTCGCCGACGGTCCGGCGCACGGCTGAAAGCGGCAAGGGCTGCGCCTCCTCCGCTTGGGTCTGGGCAGCGATGCAGGCTGTGCCGGACAGAGCCCAGCTCAGCAGGCTTATCACCACTTTGCCGAAAAGGAACTGTAATCGTCGCATATTCCGCAAGGTTTTCTTGCGGAAGAATCCTGACAGTAAACCGCCATCAGGAACAAGATTTATGATTTGGACGCGGGTTTGCCCGCATAGGCCATGTAGTACAGTATTGGCACCGCCATGCGGCTAATGGTCAGACTGGCAATTTCCCCGGCCATCAGGGCGATAGCCAGCCCCTGGAAAATGGGATCAAACAGAATGACGCCCGCGCCTACCACGACCGCCAGGGCTGTGAGTAACATAGGACGGAACCGTACCGCCCCGGCATCAATAACTGCCTCCGCCAGGGGCATGCCTTCCGCGATGCGTTGTTCGATGAAGTCCACCAGGATGATGGAATTGCGCACCACAATACCGGCGCCCGCCATGAAGCCAATCATGGAGGTGGCCGAGAAGAATGCGCCCATCAGTCCGTGCGCCGGGAGAATGCCCACGAGCGAAAACGGAATTGCCACCATGACGATGAACGGCGTCAGGAAGGATCGGAACCAGCCGACCATCAGCACGTAGATCAGCATTAGCACGGCGGCGAAGGCCATGCCCATGTCGCGAAATACCTCGATGGTGATGTGCCATTCCCCGTCCCATTTCATGGATGGTTGCGTATCGGCGAAGGGTTGCACTGCGTTCCAGATTTTTAACTCCGCCGTCGTGCCGCCGTATTGGCGCGGGTCAATTTTGGCCAGCGCTGTGTTCATTTTCAGGATGGCGTACACGGGGCTTTCAATGACGCCCGCCACATCGCCAATCACATAAGTCACCTGCATCAAGTTTTTGTGATAGATGCTCTTGTCCGTGATGGTTTGCTCCATGCGCACCAGTTCCCGTAACGGGATCAAGGCGCTGCTGTTGGTGCCGGGTTCCGCGAGCATGTTGCCGTCCCCGGAGCGTACGCGCAGCGCCAGGAGTTCTTCCGGAGTGGTGCGACTGGCGCGCGGCAGGTGCAGCACCAGTTCCACGTCTTCCTTCTCACGCGGCAGGTGGACGAGGTCCACGGAAAGTCCTTCCACCGCCAGCCGTAAAGTCTGGGAGATGGTTTCCGCGCTGACGCCATTCAACGCGGCCTTTTCCTTGTCAATGATGAACCGGGTTTTGGGCTGGTCCGCTTCCAGATACCAGTCGGTATCCACCACGCCCTCGGTTTGCTGGAAGATTTCCCGCACCTTTTTCGACAGCGCCAACCGGGATTCTTCGGTGGGGCCATAGATTTCCGCAACCAGCGTTTGCAGCACCGGCGGGCCGGGTGGCACTTCCGCCACGGCCACGCGCGCGCCGTATTTGTTGGCGATGGCAGTGACTTGCGGGCGCACCCGCCGGGCGATGTCGTGACTCTGGGCCTTGCGTTGGCTCTTGTTGACCAGGTTCACCTGGATATCCGCCACGTGTGAGCCGCGCCGCATGAAATAATGGCGCACCAGCCCGTTGAAATTGAAGGGGGCGGCGGTGCCGACATAAATCTGGTAGTCGGTCACTTCCGGTTCACCGCGCACCACGGCGGCGATCTCGCGCGCGGCCTGGGCGGTGCGTTCCAGCGCGCTGCCTTCCGGCATGTTCAGGATGACCTGGAATTCGCTCTTGTTGTCAAAGGGCAGCATCTTCACTTTCACCCAGCCGAGCAACACCGTGCCCATGACGGCAAGCAACAGGGCCGTGATGATCCCCAGGAATCCATAGCGCCACTTTGCCTGCCCAATGAGCGGCCCCATGATCCGCCGGTACAGCCGCGTGAAGAAATCCTCCTCATGCTCAAAATGGGAATGCGGGGCGGAAGTTGTGCTGACGGAAGTGGATGCCGCTACTTTGCTGGCTCCCCAGCGCAGGATGCGCACGGCTGCCCAGGGGGTGACAATGAATGCGATCCCCAGCGAGAACAACATGGCCGCGCTGGAGCCCACCGGAATGGGCCGCATGTAAGGCCCCATCAGGCCGCCCACAAATGCCATTGGCAGCACCGCAGCAATCACGGCGAAGGTGGCGAGAATAGTCGGGTTCCCGACTTCGTTGACGGCCTCAATGGCGATTGCACTCCAAGGGCGGCCCTGGTTGTGCGGCAGGTGGAAGTGGCGCACAATGTTTTCCACCACCACAATGGCGTCGTCCACCAGGATACCGATGGAGAAGATCAGTGCGAACAGCGTGATGCGGTTCAGCGTGTAGCCGTACAAATAGAAGACCAGCAATGTCAATGCGAGGGTCGCGGGAATGGCGATGCCCACGATCAGGGACTCGCGCCAGCCCAGGGTCAGCAGGATCAGGATCGAGACACTGACCACCGCGATGCCCATGTGGAACAGCAGCTCATTGGATTTTTCCGAGGCAGTTTCACCGTAATGGCGAGTCACGGTCAGCGTGATGTCAGCGGGGATCAGGCGGCCCTTCAGGGCGTTCACCTTTCGCATTACGTCGTGCGCCACGTCAATTGCATTGGCGCCAGGGCGTTTGGCTACCGTGATCGTGACCGCGTTTTGTTCGGTGGCCAGGGATGCGCTGGCGATGCCTTGGCCAAACAGCACATACTGGGTTGGCTCTTCTGCGCCATCCACAATGGTCGAAACTTCCCGGAGATAAACCGGCTTGCCGTTGAATACTCCGGCGACCACATTGCCGACTTCCTCCGCGCTGCTTAGAAATGCGCCGGTTTCCACAGCGACCTCATGATTGTCGCTGGTAAGCCCCCCGGAGGCGGTTTGCCGATTGGCCTGTTGCAGCATAGGGATCAGGCCGGCGGCGCTAAGGTTGCGGGAAGCCAGCCGTGCCGGATCCAGGAGCACTCGCACCTGGCGTCGTGCGCCGCCAATGATGGTTGTCTCCGCCACCAGCGGCACCTGTTTGACCGCATCGTCCACCTGGGCCACCAGTCGCCGCAAGGTCAGATGATCGTAGCGCGAGCTGTGAAACGTCAGCGCGAGAATCGGCACGTCGTCAATCGAGCGCTGCTTGATGAGCGGCGCGGAGACTCCGTGCGGGATGCGGTCGTAATTCGATTGCAGCTTCTGGTTCAACTTTACCAAGCTGCGCTCGATGTCCTCCCCAACCTTGAAGCGTACAATGACGAGGCTTTCGCCGGGTTTTGAGGTGGAATATACATACTCAACGCCCGGGATTTCCCATAACAATTTTTCCATCGGACGCGTGACGCGCTCCTCAACTTCCCGGGCATTGGAGCCGGGCATGGACACCATCACATCCACCATCGGCACCTTGATCTGCGGTTCCTCCTCGCGCGGCAACAGCAGAGCGGCGCCTACCCCCAGCAACACGGAGGAAAGGATGATTAACGGCGTGAGCTTGGAATCAATAAACAAACTTGCCACCCGACCGGCCACGCCAAGCCCGGATGGCGTGTCCTTGGGCCTTTGAGTCCCTTGCGATTTGGTGTCGTTGCTATTCATGGCGGGTTATGGCGCGTTGGCTTTGATCGTCAACGGCTGGCCATCCACCAACGCCGCCGCCCCCTCCGTTACAACCAGTTCTCCCGCTTCCAAGCCGGATACCAGCTCGATTTCGCCATTGATCAAACGCCCGGTTTTTACCAATCGCAATTGGGCTCTACCGCCTGTCGTCACAAACACGCATTCCATTTGTCCACGATGAACTACTGCGCTGTCCGGCACGCGTATCTTGGTGCTTTCGCCGACTGGCACGCTGACTCGGCCAAACAGTCCGGCTCGCAGTCCGGCATGGGCTGGCAAACTGAATTTAACCAGGAAGGTGCGGCTTTGGGGATCCGCCACGGGTTCCACCTCGGCCACCTGCCCGGGAAGCGGTTCAGATAGCGTGGAAAGGAGGACCGGCATTTTTGCACCCAATTGAATGCGGGACAACAGCGCTTCTGGCACGTCTGCCTCGAAGCGCAAGGTGGCCGGGTCTTCCAGTTCCAACAGGGTGCGACCCGGTCCGGCCAGATCGCCCACTTCAGCCAGTTTTCGGGTGATGACACCGCCAAAGGGCGCCAGCACCCGACCATAACCCAGCATGGCTTCGGTTTCCTGCACGGTGGCTTCCGCCACCAGGAATTGCATTTGGACACGTTCGGCTTCCTGCGGGGTGGTCGCCTGCTTCAGCAGCAATTCGTTGTAACGCTTGCGCTCGGCGTCTGCCTGTTGTCGCACCGCCTTGACCTGCGCCAATTTCGCACGGATTTCCTGCACATCCAATTCGGCCAGCAGTTCGCCCGCCTTGACCGTTTGTCCGGCGTCCACCGGCAATTGGGTGATGTGCCCGGAAACTTTGGCCTCAATGTGCGTGCGCACCTTGGCGCGTACTGTGCCCACCACTTCTTCCACGGCCTGGTGGTTTTTTCCCTCCGCTTTGGCCACGCGCACGGCTGCCGTTGGTAGTGCGGGCTCGGTGGCTACATGAGATTCCCGGCCGCATCCGCTTACCCATGCGACGGTGACTATGCCAATCAGAAGAACACCTTTGGTATTCATAATGTCATTTAGAAGATTAGCGCATAAAATCGCTATGAATCAGCGCAGTTTATATACCACGTCGTTAAAACAAGCAAGCCTGACGATGTTATTTTTTAATGGTTATCGCCGGGAGGTGACAAACATCACGAGGCCCCAGAATCCGCCATAAAGCGCGCCCCGCCACCAAGTGGCAGTCAAGGGACAGGTCCCGGAACTGCATTGGCCGTAATACCCCAGCAACGACCCCAACCCGGCCCCGATGCCAAGAAAAAGAATCAGCGGCAACATGAGCCACCATCCTTTCCAATCCCGAGTTTGCGCAGGATGTTTTCCGCCGGGCAAAAGCCGGTGAAGGCGGATTGAATGAGGTTCAGGCCGACAAAGGCGGTCAGGGCATGCCCCCACGGGGAGACCCAATGGGCGATGGCGGTGCCAATCAGCACCATGGTGCCGGCCATAATTCGAATCACATATTCCATTTTCATAAAAAAATCACGTAACGTTTTTAATATGAGTATATGATTATACACAATTGTCAAATCTCTTTTTTATCTGTTTTTTGCCAACTTGCTCCACCTGCGTCTGTCGGGCGGCGATCGGCCACTGTGTTTGTGGCTGCCCGCCCGCTTTTCTGACATCATCCATCCCGACATAAACATTCTGATTTCATGCTTTTATCGTGGCGGGATATTGGTGATGAGCATAGAGTGACGTACGGCAGCTATGACTGATTTTTTTGCCAGGCAGGCGCAAGCGAAAGCGCGGACCGCGACGTTGCTCATGTATTTTACATTGGCAGTCGGGTTGACGGTGTTGGCGGTTTATAGCGCGGTGTATTTGACGGCCTCGCTGGTGTTGGCGAACCATGCTCATAAGCTCGCATTTTGGAATGGGCCATGGTTGGCAGGCACCGGCGGTGTCGTGTTGCTGGTCGTCGGCATTGGTTGCCTGATCAAGCATCAAGAGTTGGCCGTCGGCGGGTCGTCGGTCGCGGTCGCGCTGGGCGGGCGGTTGGTGTCACCTCGCACCAGTGATCCGTATGAACGCCGGTTGTTGAATATTGTGGAGGAGTTGTCTATTGCCTCGGGGTTGCCGGTGCCGCAGGTATATGTGTTGGAGCGTGAGGAAGGCATCAACGCGTTTGCGGCAGGGCGCACCCCCGGCGATGCGGTCGTGGCAGTGACGCGCGGCGCCTTGCAATGGCTGACCCGCGCCGAGCTGCAAGGGGTGATGGCCCATGAGTTCAGCCATATATTAAATGGCGATATGCGCCTGAATTTCCGCCTCATCGGGTGGATCGCGGGGATTCTCGGGATTTCCCTGATCGGCAAAGTGCTGTTGTTCGATATTACATTTGAGAAGGAGACCATTCCGCTGAAACTCCTGGGTTTGCTGCTCGTCGCTGTGGGGGCGGTGGGGGCGTTCTTCGGGTATCTGATTCAGGCGGCGGTATCGCGGCAGCGGGAGTACCTGGCGGATGCCTCTGCCGTGCAGTTCACCCGGCTGCCGGATGGTTTGGCTGGGGCGCTGAAGAAAATCGGTTCCGTGGCGTCCGGGGCGACCATCAAAACCACCAAGGCATGTGAGGCGAGCCACTTGTTTTTCGGCAATGCGAAGGTGAGTTGGTTTGAGACGCATCCACCACTGGTGCAGCGCATTCAGGCGTTGGATCCGACGTTCACTGGCACGTTCCCCGCCATCACCAAACCGCCGCTGTTTGACGTGCTGTGCCCGGCCGTCCATCCGCCCCCGTTGCCACGTAAGTCTGCGGTGGCGGCTATTCCACCCGTTATTCCACCCGTCATTCCGCCAATGCTGCCGGTGCCACCGGTGGGGAAGGTGACGGTGCAACAGTTTTTCCAACAAGCCGCTGCTCCCATTTGCTTGGAATTGCAAGGGGCAGCGGACATCCGGGAGGCGTTGCCGCCGGCGGTGCTCGCCGCGACGCGTGATCCCTTCAGCGCCATGATGCTGGTTTATGGGATGTTGCTGGGCGATGGCGACGAACCGGTGCGCACCAAGCAGTGGCTGGAATTGGAACAGGAGACTTCTCCGGCCATCACGCAGGAGGTCCGGACGTTGTTTCCGAGCATCCAAGCGGTGCCCCGGAAAGCCCGGCTGGCCGTTGTGGATCTGGCCATTCCGGCGCTGCGCACGATGTCCACCAACCAATATGAAGGTTTTCAACGGGTGTTGACGGTGTTGATCATGAGCGACCAACAGGTGGACCTTTTTGAGTTTGCCCTGCAACAGGTGCTACGAAGGCATTTGGATGCCGCTTTTCGCTCGGCCCCGAAACGGGTGATTCATTATTATGCGCCTAAGGCGCTGTTGCGTGAAGGAGCCTTGTTGGTCTCCGCCCTGGCGTGGGTGGGGCAGGATGGCCCAGCCCAAGTGGAGGCCGCCTTTCAGACTGGCGTCCGGGCGCTGCCCGCCGCTTGGGCCGGGTTGACGCTGCTGTCCCGGGAAGAGTGTCATCCGGGGAATCTGGAGGCCGCCTTGGATCGCTGTCGGCAGGCTGTCCCGGGGCTGCGCTCCCAAATCCTGAATGCCTGCGTCCACACCGTGGCGGCGGATGGGGTGCTGCGGGAGGCGGAAATTGAGTTGCTGCGGGCGATTGCGGATGCCTTGGAATGCCCCATTCCCCCCTGGCTGACGACGCATCCGGAATGATTAATATATTTAATACAAAATTTTTAAGGAAAAGTTTGACAAGCAACGTGAATGCGTCGTAAATGCGCGCTGACCAATGATGTTGCGGAAAAGCCATGTAGCGATTAGCCAGCAGCAGTTCTGCCCCGGTTGCGGGAGCAAGACGTATTTTCGCAGCATCCCATCAGTTGCTGGCCGATTGCGCCCGGTCGCTAATTCACAGCGTCCGGAAATCACAAACCCACAAAAAAACGAAAGCTCAAATTATGGGCAGCATAATCCAAGAAACCCTGGAGGTCGTCCGCCGCCGTAACGGTAACGAACCTGAATTCTTCCAGGCGGTCACTGAAGTACTCGAATCCATCGAGCCGGCGATTCAACGTCACAAAAAGTATCGTGACGGGAAAATCCTGGAACGCATTGTTGAACCGGAGCGGCAAATCATCTTCCGGGTCCCTTGGCTGGATGACAAGGGGCAGGTGCAAGTCAACCGGGGCTTCCGCATCCAGTTCAGCAGCGCCATCGGGCCGTACAAAGGCGGGCTGCGTTTCCATCCCACGGTGTGCGCCAGTATCCTGAAATTCCTGGCCTTTGAACAAATCTTCAAGAACTCCCTGACCACGCTGCCGATGGGTGGCGGCAAGGGCGGTTCGGACTTCGATCCCAAGGGCAAATCGGATAATGAAGTGATGCGCTTCTGCCAATCCTTCATGACGGAACTGGTTCGCCACATTGGTCCGGACCTCGACGTGCCCGCTGGCGATATTGGCGTGGGCGGACGGGAAATCGGCTTCATGTTTGGCCAATACAAGCGCCTGAAGAACGAGTTCTCCGGCGTGTTGACCGGAAAAGGATTGAACTGGGGCGGTTCCCTAATCCGCCCGGAGGCCACCGGCTACGGTGCAGTATATTTCGCCGAGGAAATGCTGAAGACCCGTAACCAAAACCTCGAGGGCAAGGTCTGTACGGTATCTGGCTCCGGCAACGTGGCCCAATATACCATTGAAAAATTGAACCAGCTTGGTGCCAAGGCGGTGACGCTGTCCGATTCCAACGGCTTCATCTTCGACAAAGACGGTATCAACGCGGAAAAACTGGCTTGGGCGATGGATTTGAAGAACGTCCGCCGGGGGCGCATCAAGGAATACGCTGATAAATTCGGTGCCCAGTATGTGGAAGGCAAACGCCCATGGGGTATCCCTTGCGATTGCGCGTTTCCTAGCGCCACGCAGAACGAAGTCACGGGCGAAGATGCCAAAACACTGGTTAATAACGGCTGTTTTGTGGTGGCCGAAGGAGCCAACATGCCCACGGAACCGGAGGGTGTCGAAGTATTCCTTGGCAAGAAAATCCTGTACGGTCCAGGCAAGGCCGCCAACGCCGGTGGCGTGGCCACATCCGGCTTGGAAATGTCGCAGAATTCCATGCGGCTCTCTTGGAGCCGGGAGGAAGTGGATCAGAAACTGCACAACATCATGATCACCATTCACAAGAACGCCTCCCAGACGGCCGCAGAATATGGTCAGGCGGGTAACTACGTTATGGGCGCCAACATTGCCGGCTTTACCAAAGTGGCCGACGCCATGCTGGATCAAGGTCTGGTGTAAAATCGGTAGTTTTCAGGGTGGGCGTGGTTGGTGGCAACATCAGCCGCGCCCGCCGTTTTTTACTGAACTTGTTTTTGATCAGTCTATTGCAGCAATTAGCTGACGGCGAGTGGTGATTCATGACCAGTGCAAAAGTAGCCTGGTTGTAACACGCGGGCAGGGTTTTTGCATTGTGTTTGAGTGTGTGGTGTATATATTGAGACCGTTCATGGCTAGTGACGAAACAAATATCCAGCAGCCGGTGAAGACTGCCGGGAAAGAAATTCGGGAATTCCTTGAGGCATTCCCGAATAAGGCTTTTTTTTCTGTGGTAGCTTTGGGATGGTTGGCGCTGTTTTATTTCTATGGGAACTCCACCTTTGGTTATGTTTCTACGAACAGTTTGTTTCGATGGTTGCATGGAGTGTACCAAAGTAGCGATGATGATGCGCACGGTTACCTGATCCCCTTTGTGGTGGTTGGCTTATTGTGGTGGCGACGCAACGATATTATCGGGCTGAAAAAGGATGTGTGTTGGCCCGCATTGTTACTGGTTATCCTAGGTTGCGCGATGCATGTTCTGGGCTATATGGTGCAACAGCCCCGTATTTCATTGGTGGCTTTTGTATTGGGGTTGTATGGGATCACCGGGCTGTTTTGGGGGGGGGCTTGGATGCGTCAAGCGTTCATTCCATTTTTCATGTTCGTTTTTTGTGTTCCGGTATCGGCGATATCTGAATCTTTGACCGTGCCCTTGCGGTTGTTGGCCACCAAGATCACTGCTTGGGTGGCGCAGCACATTCTCGGCATCGGGGTATTACAAGTGGGTAATCGGCTGCTGGAGCCGGAAGGCCGGTATAGCTATGAAGTGGCGGCGGCTTGCAGTGGCATTCGCAGCCTGACGGCCATGCTGGCCATTACCACCGTCTTTGGTTTAGTGCAATTTAACCGTTCGTGGAAACGCCTGATGATGATGCTGTTAGCAGTACCATTGGCGATTGTGGCGAACGTCGTGCGCTTACTCATGATCGTGGTTGCGGCGGAAATATTCGGTCAACGCGGTGGGTATTATGTGCATGATAGCGAGTGGTTGAGTCTGATACCATACGTGCCCGCCATGGTCGTCGTTTTCCTGATTGGCAACTGGATGCGTGATAAGACCACTAAGGAGGACCGTCCCGCGTGAACGCCAAAGTCATTGTGGCCGGGTTGCTCGTGTTGGCATTTGCCGGTGTGACCGCCGTTACACTGGATTATGTGAAAGGCCATCATCGCCTGACGCCGCCGGGAGTCAAGGTAGTACCGGAAGCGCTGAAAGACGAAGATGGCAAACCGGTGGGTACCAACAGCGTGTATTTGCCACCGGTTGTTTTGGGTGGCAAAGGCAAACTCATGCCGGTAACCAAAATGGAACGGATCATGCTGCCGTCTGATACCACGTTCGGGCGCATGCTCTATGAATGGCCTGATCAACCAACGTTGTACACCAGTGTCGTTTTGATGGGTGCCGACCGAACCAGCATGCATGCAGCCCAGTATTGTTTGATTGGGCAGGGTTGGACGATCGATGATACGCGGCAAATCTCGGTTCCCATCGCTCAACCGCGCGCTTACCAGATGCCGGTGACGCAATTACTTCTATCGCGTCAAGTGTCGCACAAAGAGGAAATGATGACGGTTCGGGCGATGTACCTCTATTGGTTTGTGAGCAACGATGGAGTTGTGGCGCAGACCGCCAAACACCACTGGGCCTCTTCCATGCAGGTTATCCGCGAAGGCACTGTCAAACGGTGGGCCTATGTGTCCATGTTAGCGTTGTATGCGCCGGGACAGGAGGCGTCAACATTGGCGCGGGTGAAACAGCTTATAGCTGAAATCGTGCCGCAAGTGCATCTTGATTCCACCCTTCCCGCCATGCTAACCAAACGCTAAATAAGACTTTCTTTTTTTGAAGCGTTGTGGTACCAGTGGTCTTCTCGGACAACGATAAGTTATGTTACGGCGATATCGCCAATTGCGCACGCGAATGCATCAGGTCGTGGACACGGCCTTGTTTATGGTTGCGTTTTGGCTCGCGCATATCCTTCGCACTTGCTGGGGCTGGAGTCATGATCCCATCGGGCCTTTCGATGATTATATCTGGCTGTGGGCGGTGATTCTGCCCGTGTCGCCATTTGTGCTGGAATGGCAGGGCGTCTATGGGCGTCCGGTGATTGCTACGCGTCGGGAGATGTTTTGGCCGTTATTCAAGGCCAGCGCGTGGGTGGCCGTGATCTGCATTCTGGCGACGTTTTTGGTGCGGGAACAGTTGGCGCGCGGCGTATTCCCCTTGTTCGGTGCGATTAGTTTGTTGCTGGTCCTCATCAAGGAAGAGTGTCAGCGAGCGATTTATCGCACGAATTTTGGCATGGCTCAACTAAAACGGCGCGTCATCCTGGTGGGACGCAAAGTGGACAGTGACGGTTTCCGTGAAAGACTCCAACGGTCGTCGTTGCCCATCGAATTGGTGGCGGAACTGGATTTGAACCAACAATCCATCGAGAACCTGGCCGATCAGTTGCACGAACTCTCTCCGAGCGGGGTGATTCTTTGTGCCAATCATGCGTACTTCCCTCAAATCGAGAAAGCCATCCAGATTTGTGAATTGGAGGGGGTGGATACCTGGTTGGTGGCCGACTTTTTCCGAACCAAGACCTTCCGCTTGAGCGCGGATGATTTCCACGGTCTGCCGGTGCTGGTTTTCAGCTCGGCACCCGAGGCATCCTGGCAGGCCGTGGTCAAGCAGTTTATGGATGTGGTTCTGGCGTTGCTGGGGTTGGTCGTATTGAGCCCCTTGTTTATGGTTCTGGCCATCCTCATCAAATTCACCTCCAAAGGCCCCGTTCTGTTTCGTCAGCAGCGTTGCGGGCTGAACGGCCAGCCTTTTACCATGTATAAGTTTCGCACCATGGTGCTGGACGCGGAGGCGCGCCAGTACGAACTCGCCGCAAGGAATGAGATGAGCGGCCCGGTTTTCAAGGTGACCAATGATCCTCGTATCACTTCGGTTGGCCAGTTCCTTCGCAAGTTCAGTTTGGATGAATTGCCGCAAATTATCAATGTCTTGCGCGGTGAAATGAGCCTGGTGGGACCGCGTCCGCTCCCAGTCCACGAGGTCAAGCGATTCGATAACCACGCTTTTCGCCGCCGTCTAAGCGTCAAGCCCGGGCTAACCTGCCTCTGGCAAATCAGCGGGCGCAACCAGGTGCAGGATTTCCGCGATTGGGTCCGCTTGGATCTCGAATATATTGATAATTGGTCCCTTTGGCTGGACATCAAAATCCTGTTCAAAACCGTTCCGGTCGTCATTGTGGGCACCGGTGCCAAGTAAAACCCAATCCACATCGTTCCGTTTTTACTTATGAAAAAAAGCAAACGTCCGGCGGCCGTTGCCGCCCCAGTCGCCAAGACCGCCCTTCAACCTGTTTCTGTGGTAATGGGAGGCGCTGGTTTTTTAGGTTCGCACTTGGTGGATTATTTGTTGGCCCGCGAGCACAAGGTGGTGGTCATGGATAATTTCGTGACGGGCTCGGTGGATAACATTGACCATCTGGCAGGCAACCGGAATTTCCGCTTTATCCAGCAGGATGTTACGGAATTTCTGTTTTTACAAGGCCCGGTGGATTACGTATGGCACTTTGCCTCACCCGCCAGCCCGGTGGATTATCTGGAGTTACCCATCCAAACCTTGAAAGTGGGTTCGCTGGGCACCCATAAAGCGCTTGGGTTGGCGCGTGAAAAAGGCGCTCGCTTTCTGCTGGCTTCCACCTCGGAGGTCTATGGTGACCCTTTGGTTCATCCCCAGCGTGAGGAATACTGGGGCAACGTCAATACCATTGGGCCGCGCGGATGCTACGATGAATCCAAACGATTCGCCGAAGCCATGGTCATGGCGTACCAACGCGAGCACAAGATGCAGACGCGCATCGTGCGCATTTTCAACACGTATGGACCGCGCATGCGCCTGCGGGATGGCCGGGTAGTGCCGGCGTTTGTCAGCCAAGCACTTAACCATGAGCCGCTTACCGTGTTCGGCGAGGGGAATCAAACCCGTAGTTTTTGTTATTGTGCTGATTTGATCGAGGGCATTTACCGCTTAATGATGAGTGACTATTCTTTGCCGGTAAACATTGGTAACCCGCACGAAATCACGGTACTGGATTTTGCCAAGGAAATCATCCGCCTTACCGGGTCTCGCAGTCGTATCAGTTATAAGCCATTGCCGCAGGATGATCCTAAACAGCGCCGGCCGGATATTACCAAGGCGCGTACCATGCTTGGTTGGGAACCCGCCGTCAAATTGGAAGAGGGGCTGGCCAAGACAATCGCCTATTTCCGCAACAAGATTTGAGCGCGTCCGAGGTAGTACGATGGCTTTAGTATCTGCGCTTGGCATCCGCAGTTGCGTTTGGGTGAAATTCCATTATGGTTGGCTTGGTTTGATAATGGATTGAAGCCCATGAATTGTTTGGCGGCACATTATCCACTGCCTCGCATTCGTGAGAAGGTGGAGCGCGGCGAACGGATTAATGAATCCGAAGCGTTGCAATTGCTGGAGTGCCGCGATCTGAATGCCGTCGGCACGCTGGCGGATTTGGCCCGTGAGCGGCGGGTTGGCAACCGGGCCAGCTATATCGTCAATCGCTATATCAATTATTCTAATTACTGCGTTCTTTCCTGTCAGTTCTGTGCCTTTTCCCGTAAGAAGCGCAATGGGGATGGATTTGAATTATCCATTGAGGATATTGTCCAAAAGGCTCGGGAAGCCTTGGCGGTAGGCGTCACGGAATTACATATCGTTGGCGGGCTGCATCCCGGCCTGCCATTTTCATATTACACCGACCTGTTGCGCACGCTGAAAGCGTTGGATGCCCGACTGCAACTGAAGTGCTTCACCGCCATTGAGATCCGACACTTGGCTTGGCTGGCCAAAAAGGGAATCGGTGATACGCTGGAGTTGTTGAAAGACGCCGGATTGGATTCCTTGACGGGTGGCGGGGCGGAAATTTTTAAAAAAGATGTCCGGGAAGCCATTGCGCGGGGTAAAGAGACTGCCGAAGAGTATCTTGATGTCCATCGCGTCTGGCACCGCATGGGAGGACGCAGTACCAGCACCATGCTCTATGGCCATGTGGAAACACTGGCAGATCGGGTGGATCATTTGCGCCACCTGCGGGATTTGCAGGATGAAACCGGTGGATTTTGTGGTTTGATTCCGCTGCCGTACCAACCGGAAAACAATGCCATCCCGGTCCATCATGCTCCCACCGGATTTGACTCCCTCCGTACCATCGCGGTGAGCCGGATTTATCTCGATAATGTGGATCATATCACGGCGTACTGGGTCGGCCTCGGGATGAAATTGGCCCAGGTGGCGCTGAGTTTTGGCGCGGATGATTTGCATGGGACGATTGGTGAGGAGCATATTTTCCGCATGGCGGGAGCTAAATCTCCACAATTGCAAACCGAGTTGGAGATGGTCAAAGCCATTCGCGAGGTTGGACGGATACCGGTACAACGGAACACCTTTTATGAGCCGATCAAGATTTGGGAGGACTGGCAGACTGTGAAAATGGCTAATCACAAACAGGTTTCGCATATTTTACAGGAAAACTTGGTAACCGGGTAGTCAACCATGGATGACACTAACAAATTACCAAAATTGCGACTGGCCGCCAGGGAGACCATCGAGGAAATGACCCGGCGTGTGGACCGCCAGCAGCGTGCGGAAGGATTGCAACGGGAATCGCGGTTGGAAAATTCCCTTGCCCCTTTCCGGGTTGGTTCGGTGCCACACCTGAATGCCGCGCCGCTCACGCGTGGGTTGGAGGATCAAATTCTGTACGCCCCTCCCTCCCAATTGGCCGAGTTATTGCGGAATGACCAGTTGGATGCCGCGCTAATCAGCGTCACCGAGGTGTTGTTTTCTGATCGGTATGACGTGCTGGATGGGGTGGCGATTGGCTCTTTGGGGGAAGTGAAAAGCGTTTTTTTGGCTCATCGTAAGCCATTGGAAAGCCTGCGCGAGGTCTATTGCGACACGGCTTCTCTCACGAGTGTCAATCTGTTGAAAGTGATCTTGGCTGAGCGCGGCTTGCATCCTGAATATAAACCGCTTCCAGATTATGAGTCTGCGTCCAATTTGGACGCTGTGATGCTGATAGGCGATCACGCGCTCAATTTTCTATTTAGTGGTCCACCGCATGAAATTCTCGACCTGGGGGCCGCGTGGAGCGAGTTGACCAGCCTGCCTTTTGTTTATGCGGTCTGGGCGTTGCGGCGCGGTGTTGAAAATGAGAAATTACGACGAATATTATTGGAAGCCAAGGACTTCGGGTTGGATACCATGGAGACATTACTCCTGAGTAGAAATGAATATGACTACGATTTTCGCAAGGATTACTTAACTTGGCATATTCATTATCATTTCGGTACCGACGAACGTTGTGGATTGAACAAGTTTGCCGAACTGCTACAAAAACATCAGCAGTCGCCAATCTACCCTATTCACTTTGTAGCCTAGTGCTGTTTACGATATGTCTATTTATTGGACAGTCTGTCTTAAAACTGTACACTTAATGTACAGTTTTCGGTTTTTCTGGCATGGTTTTAAACAGTATTCGTCACCTGTTTGAATTGGTATCCCCCTTTGTTTTCAGGGATAAATTCTGTCTGTAGGGTATTATGGGCATATATTTATAGTTCATATTTGACATTGGCACAAGGTGTGCTATACTATTTTGTACGGTCGGCATACGGTAATCAGTGAACGAAGATTGTACTAATAATTGGACTGTATGCCATGTTCACGCCGTGTACGGTAAAACAAAAAAACAAAACACAGAAAGAACAAAGCATATGAAACTGCAAACCTCGCGCCAGAGCGCCTTCACATTGGTAGAAATCATGATCGTTGTGGCGATCATCGGCTTATTGGCCGCCATCGCCATTCCGAACTTCGTGAAAGCCCGCACCACGGCCCAGAAGAATGCCTGCATCAACAACTTGCGGCAGATTGATGGTGCCAAGGAACAGTGGGCGCTCGAAAATAAGAAGACCACGGCGGATACCCCCGTGACCTCCGATCTGATCGGGGCCACCTCTTATATCAAGCAGTCCCCGTCCTGCCCTGGTGCTGGTACGTATTCATTCAATGCGGTCGGGACCAAACCGGCCTGCAGTGCCGCGACCAGCGATCATACCCTGTAATCGTAGGGTTGACTTCAAAGCTTGGAGGCTCGCGCTTCCAAGCTTTTTTTTTGTCTGCAAGAGCATCCGATAGAACGATTGGTCTGATTTGTGAAGCTGAGAGATGTTGAAACACTGTTTATGACACCGTGCGCTTGCTCCTCCCGAAGGGATTTCATACGGAATTCATTGCACGGTGCTGCCGCGCTGGCCGCGTGGAAATTGCCCGTTGCCTTTGGCGCTGAAGCCGAAACGGTCGCCAAAAACTTTACCAGCCGTGTGGCACTTACCTCCGGCAACGACCGTGCGGATCTCGCCTTCAAGGCGTTGGTGCCTTTCAAAAAGGAAATAGCCGCCGCCATCGGTGATAAACGGGTCATCCTCAAGCCGAACAACGTCGCCATTGACCGTCCCCTCTGCGCCAGTGATGCCGCCAATCTGGAAGGCATCTTGGAATTCCTGAAGTCCATTGGCAAAACCAACGTTGTCATCGCCGAGTCCGCCGCGAACGGTCCCTCGCTCGAAGGCTTTGCCAATTACGGCTACGATAAGCTCGCTGGCAAATATGGCGCCAAGCTGATGGATCTCGACCAGGAAGGGTTCGAGATTCTGCATTGCTTCGACGAACTGGATTTTCGGCCGCACCCGCTTCGCGCCTCCAAGGTGTTACTTGATCCCAACAACTTCATCATCTCAGCGGCGAAATTCAAGACGCACGACCGCGTCCTCGCCACCCTGTCGCTGAAAAACATTGTGGTCGGTGCGCCGATCAAGGATGCCGGTTTCAGGTGGGGGCCCGGCAGCAAACGCGGGGCCAAGAATGACAAGTCCCTCACTCATGGCAGCGGTTTCCGGGGCATCAACTATAACCTCTTTGCGCTCGCGCCGCGCCTTCACCCACACCTGGCGGTGATTGACGGCTACGAAGGCATGGAGGGCAATGGTCCGGTCGGCGGCACACCGGTGGACCATAAAGTGTGCGTGGCAAGTTTGGACTGGCTGGCGGCGGACCGCACGGCGGTGGAATTGATGGGCATTGATTTCGCCCAGGTTGGCTACCTGAATTTTTGCGGTCAGGCCGGCATGGGTGAAACCGACTTGGCAAAGATCGAAATCCTCGGCCCCAATCTCAAAGACCACATTAAACCCTACAAGCTGGCCAAGAACATTGAGCAACAGTTGATCTGGATGACGCCGGTGAAGAAAAGCTGAGGATTCCCGCAGGCTAAAACGCCAAATTCATAATGGTTTGCTTCATGAACACGGTAACCCGAGTGCTCCTGTATGGCGGCTTGCTGGTGGGATTGTGCGCGTGCCGCCTCGTGCCAATGGCACCGGCTGATAAGACCGGCTCGGCCACGCCGACCGGCGGCGCACTGAATCTCAAGGAGTACCGCACTGTGGCTACGGCGATTACCGCGGTGCAATCGCCGGCCAGTGCCACGGTAACGGTCAATCAGTCGGGATATTTGGGGGTGGAAGTTGAATCACTCCGCAACGGCAGTTTGCGCGTTACCATGGTTGAACCAGCCTCCCCGGCGGCAGTGGGCGGAATTCAGGCCGGCGACCTGTTGCTGGCACTAAACGGTGAAGCACTCAAGACCCGGGAGGGCTTGCATGAACAATTGCAGTCGCTTGAGACCGGGAAACCAGTTCGCTTGCGCTTGGCGCGTGCCAGTGCGCAACTGGAAGTCCCCGTAACACCGGGGCTTCTCAGCCAGCCGTTGAAGGTGGCGGGCGAACGCGGTTTGTTGGGACTTTCGGTGGGCGAGCCTACCGATGGCGCTGGGTTGCCGATCACTCGCGTCACCACCGGTTTGCCAGCGGACAAGGCCGGAATCCGCCACGGCGACGTGTTGTTAAAAATCGGGGATACGCCACTTTTCACACCATCCGATCTCACGGTTCTCCTGACGGAACACAGTCCGGGTGAGACGGTCACGGTAACCTATCGTAGCAAGGAGAAGGTTGCCAAACAGGCACTGACGCTGGTGCCGGATCCGAACGCGGAGGATACCTCGTACATTCGTTCAACACATAATCTCTGGAAACAACCCGTTTTTCGCGTCGCCGTGGTGCCGGTCGAATATTTGGATGTCAAACACAACCCGCGCATCATCACGAACGAATGGGCGCAGGCCTTTTTCAGTCGGGGTGTTTATCACGATAAAACCAACGCTACCGGGCAGACCGTATATGGAAGTCTGGCGGATTATTATGCGGAACAATCCGGCGGGACACTGCGGGTGTCGGGTAGCGTGTTTGATTGGGTGGAGTTGCCAAAGAAACGCGCGGATTACGCGCCGTCTGGAAGCAACGTGAGCCACAGTGTTTTCTTCACCAACGCGCTGAATTTGCTGATGGCGAGAGTGGGGCGGGAGACACTGACCAATTTTGACGGATTCGTGTTTGTTTTTGCCGGCGACCGCTTTCCGGGAGCCAGCCGTAATAGTTTATACTGGCCGCATAAGTCCAATCTCAATTGGCAGGGCCGGCGCTGGCCGATTGTCATCTGCCCGGAAGGTGGCGCACGCATGAACAACATCAGCGTGTTCTGCCATGAATTCGGGCACGTCCTGGGGTTGCCTGATCTTTATGCCCGGCCGGAGAATCCGGGTTCCGAAGGGCTTGGCCGGTGGTGCGCCATGTCCCATCAAAGCCCCGGCGGACAACCGCAGCATTTCTCGGCCTGGTGCAAGGAACAGTTGGGCTGGCTCAAACCGGCGGTGCTGGATCCGACCGTGAAACAAAAACTGCTGCTCGGTCCGGTGGAAGGGTCCACTCGCGAATGTTACAAAATTCTGGTGCGGCGCGACGGCTCTGAATATTTCCTGCTGGAAAATCGGCGAAAGACCGGTTTTGACCAAAGCCTGCCGGCGGAGGGATTACTGATCTGGCGCGTGGTGAGAAATCATCCGATCCTGGAGGAATCCCATGGAGTGGAGGGGCCGTTGGGGCCACGGGTTTACCTGCGTTCAGTTCCTTATCCCAGCGAGGCGAATCACGCCTTCACGCCGTTTACAATTCCCTCCAGCCGGTCTTTGCTTGGCGGCGGCCTGCCCGTGCACCTGACCGGCATTCGCCGGTTATCCGATGGCCGTATCGCCTTCCAGATCGGATACGAATATGAGTGATGGCTTGCATCATGTTTGAGCAGAACTCCGGACTTGGATGCTATTATCTGAGCCTGTTCGGCAAGGACGTCAAGAAGGGCCAGACTCTCATCGGCCATGCGCGCATGGCCTTCGGCAAAAATATTACCGAAGAACAGGCCATCCAAAAATATCAGGACTATCTCAAGGGCCTCAAACGGTAGAAATCCGCTCAATGGGTCAAAACACTGGCTGGCACAATGCGCTTGGGCTGACCCGGGGGTTGCCACAAAAACCGGCAACCGGCATCCCCTTCGTTCTCATAGTACTCCAGCTTCAGCGCGTGTTCGCCGGCTTGTAGTTCCACTTCCCCGGACTTTTCCACCATGGGATGCATGCCGTCGTTATCCACCACCTGGTTACCATTAATGAACAGGCGTGAACCATCATCCGATTCCACATAAAAGGTGTAACGGCCCGGCTCGGTCACCTTCAATTTGCCAGTCCAACGAATATAAAAGTGATCGCTCAGCGTGGTGCCGGGCCAGGAATCCGTGCCCACATTCACGTTGATCTTGCGGTCCACCCGCTCCACGGTGGGCCGTTTGTCCGCACTGATACTGGGAAAACTCTCCACGGCCCCATCCAATGCGAACAACTCCGCCTTCAAACCCGCGTTGGGCTGGTCTATCAGCTTGGAGGCTGGGCAGTAAAGCGCGGTTGCCGGGACGATTTGTTTCTCCCGATCCGGCTGTTGCCAGGAGAATTTGCAGCCTGCCTGGCCATCGTTTTCATAATAGTCAATCCGCACCTCGTGTTCCCCGGATCGTAATTCTATCTCGCCGGATTTTTCCTCCATGGCGTGCAGGCCCCCATTATCCACCACCTGCCGTCCGTCAATAAACAGACGCGACCCATCATCCGATTCGAGAAAAAACGTGTATTTGCCATCGGTCGGCACGCGCAAAAAACCGTCCCAACGAATGGAAAAATGATCCTTCAACTCGGTCCCCGGCCAGGCCTCATCACCGACATTGACATCAATTGTGGCGTCCACTCGCTCCAGGGTCGGCTTTTTCCCTTCCGCAATGGTGGGGAAGTCTTCCAGCGCCGATTCAAAGGCATGGATTGTCGCCCGCAAACCGGCGACCGTGCCCTTGGGGGATGGTTCGGCCGGGGGTGCCTGACAGGATAGCACATTGGCAGGCACGATTTCCTTATCTTTACCCGGCGCCTGCCATAGGAACTTGCAGCCGGCCTGCCCGTCATTTTCAAAGTACTCGATTTTAAGGTCATGGTCCCCGGCTTTAAGCTGTGTCTCCCCCGATTTTTCCTCCATGGCATGGAGTCCGCCGTGATCCACGACCTGCTGGCCGTCAATGAACAGGCGCGACCCGTCATCTGACACCAGGAAAAATGCGTATTTGCCTTCGGCGGCAATACGGATTTTACCGGTCCAGCGAATGAAGAAATGATCACTCCAACGGGTGCCGGGCCAGGCATCATCGCCGACATCCACATTGATCGTGGCATCCACGCGTTTAAGCGCTGGTGCCCGCTCCGCCGGAATATTGGGAAACTCCTCAATGGCATTATCCGAGGGATAAAACTCCGCCAGCAATCCAGGTTGGGTGGTTTCTGCGGCTGCCAGTGCCCAGCCAAGCCCGGCGGAACAACAAAGTAAAAAGGCAGTGATAATCTTCATAATCAGGTTTTCACGTTGAATGTTTATGATGCACGGTTTCGACTTCTTGCTTCATTGAGTGGCACCGTAGTTCCTGCTGATAGAGTCGTCAATCTCTTTTGCCACCAAGCTTTAGTGTGTAGTTTTGGTTTTGAACGTCGGCTGTTCAGAATTGGAAGGGCTTGCTTGGATTAAATTTTTTTAATGAAACCCAGCGGGCTTTTTTAATCTGGCGGATGTCTAGTTGGGTATATGAAATTGTGTTATGCAATGTTGCGGTTGGTGCTGACGCTCACTTTGGGCCAGTCTGCGGTCATGCCGGTCCAGGCTGCGTTGCCGCCCGGGATGGCGCTGATTCCTGTCGGCACCTTTGAAATGGGCGATCACCATGGCTTCGTGGACCCCAAGCATGGTAGTGACGAAATCCCCATCCACAAGGTGCAACTGGATTCGTTCCATATCGGGATCAACAATGTGACGACGAAGGAATACTGCGAGTTTCTCCATGCTGCGCAGGGGCAGAAACTGATCGAGGTGCGGAATGGCGGCGTGTACCTCGCGGGCGGCAAGGACCTGCTTTGTGACACGCGCCAGACATCCACGTGCAGCCGGATTGGTTGGGACGGCAAGACCTTCAGCGTGCTCGATAAAAAGGAGCGCCATCCGATGGTATGTGTCCGCTGGGCGGGGGCGGCGGTTTACTGCAACTGGCTGAGCGCAAAAATGGGAGTGCCAGCGTGCTATGACACGGCCACCTGGGACTGCGACTTTAACAAAAGTGGTTACCGGCTGCCCACTGAAGCCGAGTGGGAATACGCCGCGCGCGGTGGCCAGTATAATCCTTACTGGAATTTTGCCACGGCCAACGAGGCGGATCCCACCAGAGCCAACTGGCCGGAATCCAAGAACCCCTTCCGCAGCGGTTCGCTGCCGTGGACCACGCCGGTCGGTTTCTTCGACGGCAAAGTGCATCAAAAAGCCGAGGCCGGTTGGCCCGGGGCACAGGATACGTTTCAAACCGCCAATGGCGTGAATGCCTTCGGCCTTAACGACATGGCCGGCAACGTCTGGCAATGGTGCACCGAGTGGTATGAGCGCAATTATTATGCGTATTCGCCAGCCACCAATCCGCCCGGTCCGGCCACGGGCAGTCCCATGCCGGATGGCAAACCGTACCGGTGCATGCGCGGCGGCAGTTGGTTCAATGGCGAGTATGGGCACAGCCGCGTCTCGAATCGCGATCCCTCGTATTTCCGCGGCCCTGACCCCATCACCCACCTTAGCGATCCCGATGGTCCCTATTTCCATATCGGCTTCCGGGTATTGCTGCCGATCAACGCCGAGAGCCGTCCGGTGATCAAGCCAACCCCCGTCCAAAAGGTACAACAGAACGACGGCGGTGGCGGCGGCGGTGATCGTCCGCCGCGCGATCCCAATCGCCCCGGTGGCGGGCAAAAAGGCAAAGGCAAGGGCGGCAGAGACGGCGGCGGACGAGGCCCCGAGGGCGGGACTGGTGACCGCCCGCCGCGTGATAATAATCAGCAATAGGAATTCCCGATGCACCTCCCAAAATTATGAACGCACGAAAACAACTTATTCAATATCTGCCCCTGCTGATTGCGGCACTAACGCCTGGTGTATTCTCCCTATTGGCTCTGGCCGCCGAACCGAATGAAACTGGAAACACCGGCGCGAAACCGAAGTCTGCGTTGGTGCTGCGCAGTTCCGAGGTAACTAATGGCGGAACCTTGCCCAAGGATTACACTGGGGATGGCACCAGTTCCACCCTGCCGCTGGAATGGAACGGCGCACCGGGCAACACCAAAAGTTACGCCGTCATCATGCACCATATTGATCCCAAAGGCGAGGCCAAGTGGTACTGGACTCTCTATAACATTCCGGCCAGCGTTCAGTCCCTGCCCAAAAATGTGAAAGGGGTGGGCACGCTGGGCAACAACAGTGTCAACAATCGCACCGAATATGCGCCCCCGCATTCCAAGGGGCCCGGTCCCAAGACCTATATCTATACCGTCTATGCGCTCTCCGCACCGCCGGAAATCACCGTTCCGCCCGCCAAAGTCAATCGCGAGGTGTTGCTCACCGCGATGAAAGATAAAATCCTCGCCACCGCAGAACTGAGCGTCGTTTATTCACGGCCCGCCGGTGCGACGGATGGCCCGGCTGACCACCCCCCGCGTGATCCCAATCGCCAAGGGGGCGAACGCAGACCGCCAACCCAACCATGAACCAACAAAAATTATGAAAACAGCATTCAAAACCATCGTTAATACAATCAAGGCCGCCCTGTGTGCGTTGCTGGTCACCGGCGGAGTTCTCCAGTTCCCTTCCAGTACCTCCGCCCAGGAAGAACCCAATAGTCACCCGCCCCGTCCGGACGGTCAACGGCAAGGCCAAGGTCAGGGCCAGGGCCGGGGTCAAGGCCGCGAGGGTGGCGGTGGCGGCGGCGGTGGAGCACGGCATGACATGCCGGAGAACAAAACCCCGACGTCGCCCAATCCCGGCCAGACCGTGGGGCTATTCCTCAATACCTCCAAGGCTTGCAGCGGCTATACACTTTTCGCGCCCAAGCATAACATGGTCACCTATCTGATGGACAATCAGGGACAGGTGATACACCAGTGGAAAAGCCAATACGAACCCGGACAATCCGTTTATCTGCTGACCAATGGCCACCTCATCCGTGCCTGTATGCTTCGGGTGCAGGGCGGCACCGGCGGCGGCGAAGGCGGACGGATTGAGGAGTACGACTGGGAGGGCAACCTCGTATGGGAGTTCGATCATGCCACGCGCGACTATCAACTGCATCATGATCTCAAGCCGATGCCCAACGGTCACATTCTTGCTTTGATGGTCGAGCGCAAGTCGTCCGAGCAGGCGCTGGCGGCTGGCTTCACTGCCAACCTGCTGCGTGATGAATATCTGGTGCCCGATGCCATTGTGGAGATCGAGCCCATCAAGCCCAAAGGCGGCCGTATTGTCTGGGAGTGGCACGTCTGGGATCACTTGATTCAGGATTTGGACCGGACCAAGCCCAATTACGGTGACGTTGCAGCGCACCCGGAGCTAATCAGTGTGGCCTGCAATGGGCGGAGTTCACCCGCTTTCTGGAATCACATGAATTCGCTCGATTACAACCCGGCGCTCGACCAGATCGCCTTGAGCGTGCGTGGTTGCAATGAGATATGGTTGCTGGACCATAGCACCACCACCAAGGCGGCTGCCGGCCACAGTGGCGGTAAACACGGCAAGGGTGGGGACCTCATTTATCGCTGGGGTAATCCGGCTGCCTACAAACGCGGCACGATGCAGGATAAACAACTGGTCCAGCAGCACGATGCCCAGTGGATTCCCGCGGGCTATCCCGGCGCCGGTCATCTCACTATTTTTAATAATGGCTACGATCGCGGTTACACCAGCATCGAAGAAATCGTGTTGCCGGTGGATGCCAATGGCCGATACATCCTCGAGCCGGGCAAAGCATACGGGCCCGAAAAACCTGTCTGGCATTACGAGGCGAAAATTCGCACCGACTTTTTCTCCTCGGAAATTTCCGGGGCTCACCGGCTGCCCAACGGCAACACCCTCATCTGCGCGGGCATCGTGGGCAACCTGTTTGAAGTTACCCCGACGGGCGAGATGGTATGGCAATACGTGAACCCGATGGTGCGTGGCGGCATCCTGGCGCAGGGCGAATTGCCCGGCAAAGACATGCGCGGCCACTTGTGGAACGCCGTCTTTAAAATCCATCGCTACGAGCCCAATTATCTGGGTCTCGCTGGACGGGACCTGACGCCCAAAGGCGTGGTTGAACTGCCCGCATCGCAAAAAGGCAAAACCGGCCTGCATCTCATGACCGAAGCCCAACGCACAGATCGTCCCGGCGGTGGTGGTGGCGGTGGTAAAAAAGGACGCGATGGCGGACAACAACCTCGCGAGCGGCTACAGTAAATGCTGCTGTCCTGGATATTTCATCGCCGGGATAGAATTGGGGGTTGGGCCTGGAGTTGCAGCGGTGACCGACGAGCCCACCCATTCTGTGCCGGGAAAAATCCGGGGCTCCGCCCTCGTGGGCCTGAGCTTCTTCGGGCTGATGCCCTTTGCCAGCCTGGGCATCACGAGCCTGGCGGATTGGGTGGGCATGCGGGAATCGCTGCTGATTGCGGCGGGCCTTTACGCGGCGGTTTCCATTCCCGTCCTGATCGGGTCCCGCAAGCGAATCTGTGAAGAATCAGGGAAGAATGCCGAAAGCCCGAACGCCGAGCCGGGGAAGTGATGCTAGGTTGTCCTTCAGTTTATCAAGGAAGACCCCGGGTGTGCTGTTACGCATTTGACTTTTTTCTCACGGGGCTGCCCCAGATATTGGAGGTAGTGATCCTCAGCTCCAACGGAGTTGCGGTTTCCCAAAACAAAACCGTGTTCCGTTGAATCCACGTCAGGAACGGTAAAAATTTCTTTTATTCCAATGAGCTTTCAAGATGAGGCGAAGGCGCGCAGGATTTTGGGCGGCTGGCGAGACGCGAGCGAGGCGCATACCCGCAGCGGTCTGCAACGAGCGAGCAACGAAGCCAGCAGCTCAAAAGACCAGCGAATTAGTCTCATCTTGATAACGATTTGGAATTAGCTGGCAGATTTGCCGGGAGCAAGGTATTGTTACTGCATGATAGCGGAAGAAGTTAAAGCACTGCCGATTGACCGAAAGCTTCAGATCATGGAGGCTATCTGGGAGGATTTCCGGGACCGCTTTGACCGGTTGGACGTACCCCAGCAGCAAAAAGACCTTTTGGATCGCCGTCGCGCACGGGTGCGAGCGGGCGTGGCACAACTCCTGGACTGGGATTCGGTAAAAGGAACCATCGGCAGGCCATGAATCGGGTGCGGATTTCAGAAGACGCACTTCAGGATCTAAACGATGGATTCCTGTTTTACGAAGCGCGGGCGGCTGGACTCGGTGAATAATTTGCGGCTTGTCTTCGCGCGGACATTGAGGGGTTGAAAGTTTCAGCGGGCATTCACCGGGTTGTCTATCTCGACTACCATCGCCTCCTAAGCAAAGTTTTCCCGTATGGCATTTACTACACCACCGAGGACGAATATGCTGTGGTGTGGGCAGTGATTGATCTGCGAAGAGATCCCGTGTGGATACGGGAAAAATTGAAGTAAGGGGGAGGCTGAATGGTTGAATTGGGAACCGAACTCCGAAGTGATCCTCGGTTGTCCTCCAGTTTATCGCTCCACCACCCTCTCCGGCGGCGACCTCCGCCACAACCCCGAAATCAAACGCGCGTATTTTTGGAAATAGTGAGTTGGCCTACAAGTGGTACCACCTTTTTTCTTTTCTCTGCCCACCAATTTCCTGTAGCATCTGGATATGCCAGCTCCGATTGGTGACGCAAATTTTGCACCCGGCCAAAAGGTCGGGGCGGGACGCTTTACCTTGGTCAAGCAACTGGGGCAGGGCGGCATGGGCGTGGTGTGGCTGGCCGAGGATGCGGAATTGCTGCGTTCCGTCGCGCTCAAGTTTGTCTCCCCACTCTTGCAGGCGGACCTGGATGCCATGGAAGGGTTGAAGCGCGAGACCGCCCGCGCCCTGATGCTCACCCACGACAACATCATTCGCATTTATGATTTCCACCGCAATACCGGGGAACTGCCGTTCATCTCCATGGAATATGTGGCGGGCAAGAGCCTGGTGGAATTGCGTTACGAACAGCCGGGCGAGGTGTTCACCTGGGAAGTCCTGCGCCCGTGGGTGCAACAGCTCTGCCAGGCGTTGGAATACGCGCACGGCAAGGGCGTCATCCATCGGGACCTCAAGCCGGGCAACCTGATGGTGGACCAGTCCGGGACATTGAAGCTGGCGGATTTCGGGATTGCGGCGGTGATTCATAACTCCATGAGCCGGGTATCGGTACAGCACGCGTCGAGCGGCACCCCGGCGTACATGAGCCCGCAGCAGGTGGAGGGTGAACGCCCCAAGGTGGGTGATGACATTTATGCATTGGGAGCAACGTTGTACCATCTGTTCTGCGGAGAACTGGTCTTTGATGGTCCGGCACTGTTGCACTTGGTCAAGAATTCGCCTCCACAACCTTTGCCCGCAAGGCTGGCGGAATTGGGCATTGCCAATACGCTGCCTCCGCAAGTAGTCGAGACGGTGATGGCCTGTCTGGGCAAGAAACCTGAGGAACGGCCCGTCAGCATCAAGGCGGTTTGGGAACGGGTGGAAAGTGGCATGGGCGTTCCGCCCGTAAGTGTGCCCGCTGCTATACCGCTCAAAACTACGTCCTTGTCGGTCACCATTCCTGTTGAAACGGGTGAAGGGGAAGTCTTGCCTGCAACTGTGGCAGCCTTGCAAGCTGAGGTAATCCCCGTCACGATTCCGGTGAAGCAAATACAAGCCATCCCTGCCACTAAACCGGCGATGCACCTGGAACTGCCGTCCACCATTGCGGCGCGCCCGACGGAACGTCCAGAGGTAATCAAGCGCCGGTGGATCTTGGCGGTTGTGGTGCTGGTGGCCTTGTTGGCGGTGGGGGGATGGTATTGGGGAATGTATTTACCAATCCAACGCAAGACGATTGCAGACTCAAATCAACTCAGCCTGCGACTGGCGAGAGACCAGCACTTGCGAGTAAAACTGACCAGCTTCCCTGACGGTGCAGAAATGATATTGAATCCGAAAAATGAACAGGGCATACCGATTACTCAAATTACCAACCGAAATCAGATCACATACAACGCCAGAGTGTATCATCGTAAATTTGACCTGAGTGAACTGGAAGAGCCAGGTGCGGTCACAAACCAGCAGTCGGGGGTGGTGGAAATGTTCTATAAATTCAAATGCGGGGTGGCGGATTTGAATAGTTCTCCAACGGGGGCAGTGGTTTATTGTGGCAACCGAAAGATTGAAACCCCAACGCAATGGTGGTTCAAACCCGGGCCTTTGGAATTAGCCATGGTGTTGGGAGGTAAAACCAATCTTATCAAAACCTATATTGTTCCTGATCAATCCACAAACATTACCGGCATCTTTGCCGCCACTCCGGAAATGTCCCCTGGTGTTGTTGTCAGCGCTGGCGGCTACAATAAAGCCGAAACGTTTACGAATACCATCGGCATGGTGCTATCGTGGGTCCCCAATCTGCTTGGGACCAAAGGCGCGTATGTGGGGAGGTATGAAGTTTCTCATAGTGAATTCTTCCAAGTAACCAGCAGGGATCCCAGCGTCGTTAATCAAAGTCAACTGACCATGTGGAGTCCGGATCTCCCGGTGGACTCTGTAAATGTCAAAGAGGCACTGGAGTTTTGCCGGAAATTGACGGAAAAGGAACGGGGAAAAACGTTGCCAGACAATGCTGAATACACACTGCCCACACTTGCGCAATGGCGGGTTTTCTCGGATTTATTTGGCGCCGGGATGGATCAGTTGCGCGATGATAACGCCTATGCGCATGTCGGTTGGCCGTTGAGATACAGTAGTGGTAAAACCAATAAATTCGGGCTGACCTTCACCATGGGTAATGTCAAGGAGTGGTGTAAAAGCGAGGGGGCATCTGGGACGTCATGGTATTTGGCAGGGGGATGTTACACGAATGCGGCGGCTTTCAATGTCAAAAAACTTGTGGGGGGTATCATGAACGCTTCCGCTGATCCCGTAGGCCCAGATACAAAATCCACCGTGGGCGGATTTCGTTGTGTCCTTATTGAAAAATAACTACTGTCTTCCATGTGGAACTCAGTGGCCGCCACCATGTGGGGCGGGGTACTACGCAGATATGACCAGCCGACATAAGTTCGATGAACAATGGACGGTTATTGAGTCTTAAAAAATAAATGCTAACGACAATAATCACAATGACCGGTGACGAGTATTTCAATGACCATATTCCGCATCGCGTAAATCTGCTCACGACGTTTCGTGAGCGGTATGGTCCAAAGCCGAGTAGACCTGGATACCGCGACGGAGAGCCACCTGACTTTTTTCGGTGCTCAAAAGATATTTCGATGTTGATGGTACGATTTTTTTGCACAGAGATGGGACTACATCTTCCGAAGCGAGGTATGGGAAAGAAGCAGGGTGTGGAACTTGAGGAAAGCCATAAATTGCCACATTCCTTCAATATTCAAAGATTTACTGTGCTCGAAGCTAAAAGTGATTCTCGTTACCAGAGCCTTTTGGCAGTCATGAAAGCAGCAAATAGAGCTGTAGCGCACATTGAGGATCTGGATGTCAATCACCCTATCCAAACTGAGGCTGAACACTACATGCTTATTGATAGCATTGATTGGGTTGAGGAACTGATCCAATCCCACATGTATGGACCCAATAGGCGGTTGTTAAAGCATGCAATGACACTTCCTCAAAATGTTATGGACAGACGTTAACAAGGTAATTCATGCAGCGTTACCAGCGGCTGTTTTCAGTCACTGGCCACCAAAGCTATTGGTTAACATTATTATAAATATCATATGGAACGCATCTATTACAAATCCAAGTGGAGGTATGAAGACCTTCAGGATAAAAAAGTACAGTTCACTTTAACTACCCAAAAGTTATCAGTTAAAGGGTTTGGCGTTTTTCAAGTCCACGTACGCGGAGAGTTAGTTTCGATCGATATTGTTGTGCGTGATCAGAAAAATGAGGCTGAACATATCCACCACCAGCTTTACGAGACTTCGCTTGCTGATAAAATTGAACGTCATCCAGATCAATCAGTGGCCGATTTTCGACTTTTGGGCTAGTCTTTCTGATCTTCTGAAACCCTACCGCCCCGCTGCATGTTTCACGATGAACTCCACAACAGGGGTGGGATCGGTCAGGCCATGGGAATGCTGTTTGATGCCGGGTTTGCCGATCAGGACAATCGTGCCGCCCAACCTGCGATAGCGTTCGGCGATATCCGGAAAGACATCTGAGCACACATTGTACTTTGGAGGAGGCCAGACGTAACTTTAACGCCTGCTATTAAAGTTAGAGGCTATAAATATTTTCGTGTAAGTGGCCGACGATAGCTGAGAGGATAAGAAACTATGGCCATTACCGATGACATGCTGGATGAATTATTGAAAGATTATCAAAAGCCCGAAGATTTGTTGGGGCAGAACGGGTTGCTCAAGCAAGGTTCTTCGCTATTTTCAGTGGAGCAAGGGCCATACCGTAGTCAAAGTGGATTTTCCTGGCACTCGTTTGACGAAACCCGATGGCGGCCGCTAAACACCAACGGTGTTTCGACCTCCAGCCCAGGGCTAAATCGCCGGGGGCAAAAGGGCGGTGATTTAACCCTGGGGATAAGCCCACCGATGGGACCAACTCCAACGGAGTTGCGGCCGTCCGAAATCGAACCGTGGGGCGTTAAATCCGTTGTTGAAACGATGAACTGGGGAGGAAAACAATGGCCGCCAGTTAGTCCTGCCACAACTCCGTTGGAGTTGACGAGCCCTTAACCTCATACCCAGCAACGGTGTTAATTTTTGCAACTGTTTTCGGTGATTTTTTTATCCGTG
>JBAXGN010000047.1 GCA_037139415.1 Verrucomicrobiota bacterium
AAACCAAAACAGCTTACAGAAAAACGACTATGCTAACTCGTAAACTGGGGCTAGATGGCAAGAGCGTCGGCAACGGACGCTGCGGCATGATCATCACGCTCTGCCGCCACGAGGACGGCCGCCCTGTTGCCATGACCGTGGCCCGCGGGAAGAAGGAAGACTGCGAAGTCTCCGAGGGCCGGGCGCTGCTGGCCGATCCGCAAGTCGAACTGGCCAATGCCCTGATCACCGCCGATCCGCTCCACAACAAGGAAGCCACCGTGCGCGTCATCCTGGAAAAAGGCGGCGATTACCTCGTCGGCACCAAGGAAAATACCTCCAAACGTCTGGTCGGTGCGACGCAGGCCCTCCAAGGCGCCCCCCTTTTGCACTGAGTCAGGAGGGCGAACACGGGCGGCTGGACAGCCGTTGCGGTGCCATCGCCGCCATTTCCCCCGTCACCGCTGGGCTGCCTGGCACCCGCTCGGCCATCACGATCCAGCGCGATTGGTCCGCGAAGAAAGACCCGCTCCAGACGCGGAAAAGCCACACCCGCTTCTTCCTTTCCAGCCTCTCCGCCCACGAAAAAACGCGCTCGGCAGGCGCGGTTCGCCAGCACTGGTCCGTGGAAAACCGCAACCACTACAAACGCGACACCAGCGCCTGGCAGGAAGACCGACACCGCCATCGCAAACCCAACGCCGCGCTCAACCTCGCCCTCACCCGCAACCTACTCCTGGCCGTTATTCCCTTCGACCAAGGTCAGCCTTTGGCACACTTCTTTGAACTTTACCATCGCCACCCACACCTCGCCCTCCGGCTCATCCTCAAGGCTCATCCCGTTCTATGAGCCTGCCAACCAAACGCCCTGTGGCAGCGCCAGAAACCGGCAAAACGAGCAACCACCTTGACGTTATTTGACAGCCGATCCCACGACCAACCGAACGCCGGTAACGCTTTCCCGAATATTGGGCGGGCGCTTGCCTCGGAAAGACGTTTGCACGACCTCGACCTTGCTATCCAACCATGAAGCTCCGTGTATCACCGTAAATCCGCTTGATGCCGAACAGATGGTATCTTGACGCGATTTGGGCCACAGAGCGCCGAAATTGGACGCGAAAGCAAATAATGTCACACAATCGTAATACAACATTGTCACGTCTCACAAAATTTGCTTTGATCACGGGGTTTGGATTGGATTGAGTTTTGGGATAATTGTTTATGATACGACAAAATACATCGGTGGCCATCGAAACTGCGATGCCAAGTCCCGCGACCAACGCGCCGCACAAGCGCCGGACGGAAATCGCGGTCTTGCCCGTCACAGCCAAGCCGGGCGATCTGCGTCCGCCCTTGTATAACAAGGTGCGCACCTATCAACACGCCGCTCAGGCCCGCGCCACGGGTTTTTACCCCTATTTCCGAACCATTTCGTCAGCGCAGGACACAGTGGTGACCATGAACGGCAAGCAGGTGCTGATGCTGGGCTCCAACAGTTACCTGGGGCTGACCAACCATCCGAAGATCAAGGAAGCCGTCAAGGCTGCCGTGGACAAGTACGGCTCTGGCTGCGCCGGGTCCCGGTTCCTGAACGGCACGCTGGACCTGCATCTGCAACTGGAGGAAGAACTAGCCAAGCTCACCGGCAAAGAAGCCGTGTTGCTCTACAGCACCGGGTTCCAGGTGAACCTCGGGGTCCTGAGTGTCATGGCGGGCAAGGATGAGTATATCCTGGCCGATAAAGCCAATCACGCCAGTTTGGTGGAGGGGTGCCGGCTTTCGCTCGGCGAACTTTCCCGGTTTGCGCACAACGACATGAGCGCCTTGGAAAACCGCCTGAAGAAGTTGGATCGCAAGGCGGGCAAGTTGATCGTGGTAGACGGCGTATTCAGCATGGAAGGCGACATCATCAACCTCCCGGAACTTTGCCGGCTGGCCAAGGAATACCAGGCGGCGGTAATGGTGGACGACGCGCATGGCATCGGCGTGCTCGGCAAGTTCGGAGCCGGCACGGCAGCGCACTTCGGCTTAACCGACGCGGTGAACCTGATCATGGGCACGTTCAGCAAATCGCTGGCCAGCCTGGGCGGATTCATCGCCGGCGAGGCGGACACCATTGATTTCCTGAAGCATACCTCCCGCACACTGATCTTCAGCGCCAGCATGAGCCCGGCCAACGCCGCCGCCGTACTGGAGGCGTTGCGTATCATGATCCGCGAACCGGAGCGCATCGCGCAAGTATGGCATAACACCAAGCGGATGAAGGACGGGTTGACGACTCTGGGCTTTGACTTGGGCGCCTCGCAAACGCCGATCCTGCCGGTCTATGTCCGGGACATGCTCAAGACGTTCCAATTCTCCAAGCGGTTGCAAGACGAAGGGGTGTTCGTCAACCCGGTAGTGCCGCCAGGTGTCCCTCCGGGACAAGATATATTGCGGGTCAGCCTGATGGCAACGCACACGTTTGCGCAGATTGATTTTGCCTTGGAGAAATTCCAAAAGGTGGGTAAAGAACTGGGACTGATTTGAACCGGACAGTTTTTGGATGACGGATACCGGCCACAAGGGTGGCTGGCCTGATAGCAATGCACGTTCTCCTCACAGGCGCAACGGGGTTTGTAGGCAGCCATATTCTGGATGTGCTGCGTGAGCGGGCTATCCCCACCGTTTTACTGCTGCGCCGCGCCAGTTCCCGGACATTGATTCAGAGACACCTTGCCAATGTCACCATCGTGGAAGGCGACCTTACCCAACCGGAACGTCTGCAAGCAGCCATGGCGCAGGCTACGCATGTCATTCATTGCGCCGGTCTGACCAAAACGCTGCGCATTCCCGACTTTTACGCCATCAACCAGCAGGGGACGCGCAATGTGGTAAACGCGGCCAATCAGGCTGGCAACCAAATTCAGCGCTTCATCCACATCTCCAGCCTCGCCGCTGCCGGTCCCGCTACTCCGGATCACCCAAAGCTGGAATCCGACACCCCGTCGCCAGTGTCACATTATGGCAAGAGCAAACTGGGTGGCGAAACGGAAGTCCGCGCACACTGCCATTCGCCGCATACCATTATCCGCCCGTCGGCCGTGTACGGACCGCGTGATGCAGAGTTCCTGCGACTTTTCAAAGCCGTGCAGGCCCATCTGCTGCCCTCATTTGGCGGGGGTAAGCAGGCGTTGAGCTTGGTCTATGCCCGCGATCTGGCCCTGGCCGTGGTGCATTGCCTGGATTGTCCCTCTGCGGAGAATAAAACCTACTTCGTGGCGGCCCCGGAAATGATCTCCGCCAACCAGATGGCGGCGGAAGTCGCCAACCAGCTCCACACCTGGACCCTGCCCCTGCCCTTGCCGGTACCTTTGCTTTACCCGGTCTGCGCGGCGCAGGAACTGATCTCCCGCCTCACCGGCAAAGCCAATGTCTTAAGCCGCCAAAAATACGCTGAACTCGCCGCACCCGGTTGGGTGTGCAGCGCCGCAAAATTGAAGTCCGACACCGGCTTTGAGGCCACCACCACCTTCAAGGTTGGCGCCGCCGCAACCTTGCTATGGTATCGCGCGGAACAATGGATGCGATGCTAAACGAACCACTGTGCCGCACTACCGTTTCATAGATTACGCAACCCAAGGCTACGTCGCGCTGGTGGGACTGCTGGTGCTGGTATGCCATCAAACGGGGTTGCCGCGATGGCCGGTCTATGTGCTGGTGCATGGCGCCGTGTTGCTGGGAATACATGGATTAATCCGCTTCCACGCCTCCAAACCCGCCGGCGCCATCCTCACATTTCTACGCTGTTATTATCCCATCCTGCTATTCTCCTTTATGTATTCGGAGACGGGACATCTGAACCAATTATTCGTTCGCGGTTACCTGGACGCAACGCTCCTGCGCTGGGACCAAGCCCTCTTCGGCTGCCAGCCCAGTCTGGAGTGGATGCAGCACTTCCCGCAGACGGTGGTGAGCGAGACATTGTACGGCGCCTACTTTTCCTATTACGTCATGGTGGCTGGCGTGGGGTTGGCGCTGTATTTCAAGCAACGCCCGGCGTTCCATCATTACCTTGCGGTTATCTCCGTGGTCTTCTACGGGTGCTATCTGGTTTACATTTTCCTGCCCGTGGTCGGCCCGCGCATTTTTTACATGGACATCCCCGGCTGGACGCTACCCGCTGGCGCGCGCCCCGACTGGATTCCAGCGTTCCCAGATTCCGTCCGCAGCGGCTTCTTTTATCGTGTCATGGAGGTGATTTACGACCACTTTGAAACCCCGGGGGCGGCCTTCCCCAGCAGTCACGTGGCGGTGGCGCTGGGTACGCTCTATTTCTCCTTCCAACATTTCCGCCGAGTCCGCTGGCTGCATTTGGGTGCGGTCGTGCTGCTGTGCCTTGCCACCGTGTATTGCCGATACCATTATCTGGTGGATGTTTTCGGCGGTATTATAACCGGCGTGGCCTTGATTGCCTTGGGCAATTGGTTGTATGCGCGTTTCGATACGTCCCCCGGCCAATCCTCTCCCTGAGTTTAACGAACCAACCGCCGCAAGTTATGGCCTGCCTCTGGATGCCGCCAAACTTTCCAAATACAATCCCCATGCAAACGGCGAGACTGGCAAGTGGCCTTGTCGCAGGCGTTCGCTAGCGTGACGCGCCACCAAGTCCAAGGCTTCCTTGCGCTTCACGGAGGCTAATCGGGAATCCCCGTCCGGGAAACGCAATTCCAGCAATGCCAGCACTTCCATAACGGTGTCCGGATTCGTCAACCCATGGTTCAATAACTCCAAATTCCTGACCAGCAGAGCGCGCTCCAGCGTCTCCCGGCAGCGTGGCCAATCTGGATCATTCGCCGGTAGCACCTTTAGTAAGGCTGCCATCCCACGGCAGAGGATATAATGGTACGCCGGTTTGGCATTGTGCGGATCAGCCCATAAACCGCTGTGGGGCCCATGCCTCAATTGCCCCGGATAAATGCCGAGCCGCGCTTTCTCCTTGGCGGCGGCGAGATAATTACTCTGGCCGGTGACACGAAAAGCCTCGGCCAACAGATACACGGAAAAACTATTGTAATTCCAATTCGGCACCACCGGCTGCGCCGCCGCCCAATCCGCGGCCGCCCGGGCGGAGGACAGCCACTTGGTTTCCTTGGTGGCCTCGAATAAATCCAGCAGCGCCACGCCGCAAAGCCCGTTATCAAAATACAAATCGCCCCCGCCGCGATCATCCCGCATCCAACCATTGGTGGTCACCTGGTTCAGAATCCCCTCCTGTTCCGCACGCCGCAGGAAGCGCTCGGATAACATCCCCAGGCGGCCCGACTTGCCACGCCAGGCGGGAAAGGGGAAAACGCCATTACCAGCCTCCTGCTGAGCCTTGCGCAAATACTCGCCAGCCTGGCAGGCAATTTCCATTAATCGCTCAGGTCCCTGGCATCCCGCACGGCGCGCCGCCAGACTACCGCTGACCACGGATGCCACAAACCGAAGTGGGGCTGGAATCTCCGTAGCCGCAATGGGCTTGAGCCACCAGGATTCACCAGATTTTTGCAGACGGGTGAGGTACGCATTGTAGCCGGTGAGAACCTCGGACTTCGTCAAAGGCCGGGCGGCGTCCGACACCGATTGATATTGCGTGGGTTCCTCGGGCACGCCAGCCCGCTCGCCCAGCAACGTCTCCATCTCCCGGGCGATTTGCTCAACACGCTCCAGGTTCTTGCCGGCCTGAGCCTGTGCGAGCTGGGCGTACAAATCCCGCGCGTGCTCATCGGTTTTCGGCGCGCCGGCCACGGAAAGCACGCCCACCCATACCGCAAGACCAAAGACGTTTGCCAGATTGCGCATCCCGCAAAAATGCGCCGTGCCGCTCGCGCTGACAACCTTTTTTCTGTTATTCGTCCGTTTGGTTCAACCGGGCCAGCACGCTGAAATCCTCCAGCGTCGTGGTGTCGCCCCGGATTTCCGTGCCGGCGGCAACCATTTTCAACAAGCGCCGCATGATCTTCCCGGACCGGGTCTTCGGCAACCCCTCGGCAAAGCGCAACTCGTCGGGCCGCGCAATCGCCCCGATTTCCTTCACCACATGTGCCCGCAATTGCTCGCGGAGTTCCGGCGTGGATTTAAGCCCGCCTTTAAGGGTAACGAACGCCACCAGCGCCTGTCCCTTGAACGCATCGGGACGCCCTACGACCGCCGCTTCCGCCACGCTGTGGTGACTGACCAGTGCGCTTTCCACCTCGGAAGTGCCAATCCGATGCCCGGCGACATTCAGCACGTCATCAATGCGACCCACGATCCAAAAATAGCCATCCTTATCCCGGCGGCAGCCATCGCCGGTGAAATACGCGCCTTTGACTTCCTTCCAATACACTTCCTTGTAGCGCTTAGGATCGCCCCACAAGCCGCGCAACATGCTGGGCCACGGTTTGCGTATAATCAGCTTCCCACCAACATTCGCGGGAACCGATTTTCCTTGTTCATCCACCACATCGGCATCCACGCCAAAAAACGGCAGCGTCGCCGTGCCCGGCTTCGTGGGGATGGCCCCCGGCAATGGAGTAATCATGATACTGCCGGTCTCCGTCTGCCACCACGTATCCACAATGGGACAACGCTTGCCGCCAATCATTTCGTGGTACCACATCCAGGCTTCCGGATTGATGGGTTCACCGACCGACCCCAAGAGCCGGAGGGAGCGTAAATCGTGCTTGCGCGGCCATTCCTCGCCCCATTTCATGAAGGCGCGGATGGCCGTTGGTGCGGTGTAGAGAATGGAAACGCCGTACTTGGCGACAATCTTCCAAAAGCGATCGGGCTCTGGGAAATTCGGCGCACCCTCATACATCACGGTGGTGGTGCCGTTGGCCAGCGGCCCATAGACCAAATAACTATGCCCGGTCACCCAACCAACATCCGCCGTACACCAGAACACGTCCGTGCTCTTCAAATCAAAAACATATTTGCTACTTAATTTCGCGCCCAACAGATAGCCCGCCGTGGTGTGGAGAATCCCCTTGGGCTTGCCGGTTGATCCGCTGGTGTACAAAATAAACAACGGGGCCTCGCTATCCATGGGCTCCGGCGGACATTCCGCGCTCACATACTCCAATTCACGATGCCACCACACATCGCGCCCTTCCTCGATGTGGATTTCATTATAGGCGCGACGCAACACAATCACCTTCTTGACACTGGCAGTCAGCGCCTTGCCCTGAGCATCTGTCATCTTCAACGCGTCATCCACATTACGCTTCAACTGGACAACCGTGCCGCGTCGGTAACTGCCATCTGCCGTAAGCACCACCTTGGCCTGACAATCCTGGATGCGATCCGCCACCGAATGGGCGCTGAACCCGCCAAAAACCACCGAATGCACCGCGCCGATCCGTGCGCACGCCAGCATCGCAATCGCCGCCTCCGGCACCAGCGGCAAATAGATGATCACCCGATCCCCCTTCTCGACCCCGTTGCGTTTTAAGACATTGGCGAACCGGCACACCTCGCGATGCAACTGCTTGAACGTGATCACCCGCTCCTCTCCGGGGCGGCTGACGGAATCCGGCTCCCCCTCCCAGATGATCGCCGCCTTGTTGGCCTCCGGCGTGCCGAGAAACCGGTCCAGACAGTTCTCGGAAACATTCAGTCGCCCGCCCACGAACCACTTCGCGAACGGCAATTTCCACTGCAACACCTGCTTGAACGGCTTATTCCAGATCAATTCAGCCTTCGCCTGCCGCCGCCAAAACTGGTCAGGTCGCTGAATGGACTCCTGGTAGAGCGTCTTATAATTGGCCAGCGACGTGACATGCGCCGCGCTGGCAAAAGCGCGATCCGGGGGAAAGACGCGATGTTCGTTGAGAATGGAAGTGATGCCGCCGAGGGACGGCTCGCTGATGACGGGCGTGCATTCTTTGTGCATGCCCGCAATTTATTAGCTTTTGTACTTTTGTCAATTAGTAGTTTTGAAATTTCGAGCGGAAGCCCGCACCCAACAAAAAAACCGCCGTTTTCACGGCGGTTTTTTTGACGGAAAACCAAGTAGGTTGACTGGTTATTTTGGCAACAGTTCGCTCACCATAGCCTTCTCTTCTTTGAGTTCGGTTTCGGTGGCCACAATCTTCGAGCGGCTGAATTCGTTGATCGCCACGCCCGGCTCAATGCTCCACTGCGTGCCGTTGCTGCGAATCGGATAGGAGTAAATCAACCCCTTCTCGATGCCATAACTGCCATCCGAGCAGACCCCCACGCTGAAACAGTCGTCGGGATGCGTCGGGGTGATCAGCGCCTTGACGGTATCCACGGCAGCATTGGCAGCGCTGGCGGCACTGGAAAGGCCGCGCGCCTTGATGATCGCCGCCCCGCGCTGCTGCACCGTCGGAATAAAGGTGCTCTTGAACCAGGCTTCATCCGTGATAACCTGCGTGGCCGGACGTCCGCCGATGCGGGTATTGTAAAAATCCGGGTACATCGTCGAGGAGTGATTTCCCCAGATGGCCAGATGGGAGACCTGGGTGGAATCCACCCCGGCCTTTTGGGCGATCTGCGCCTTGGCGCGATTTTCGTCCAGCTTGGTCATGGCGAACCAACGATCCGCCGGAATATCCTTGGCGTTATTCATGGCAATCATGCAGTTGGTGTTGCACGGATTGCCCACCACGAGAATACGGACGTTGCTGGCGGCGTTCTTCTGGATCGCCTGGCCCTGGCCAATGAAAATTTTACCGTTGATGCCGAGCAGATCCTTGCGTTCCATTCCAGCTTTGCGCGGCACGCTGCCAACCAGCAGTGCCCAGTCCACATTGCGGAAACCTTCATCCAGGTTGGCTGTGGGCACCACACCCTTCAGCAACGGAAAGGCGCAATCATCGAGTTCCATCACCACCCCTTGCAGGACGGGCAGGGCGGGCTCGATTTCCACCAAGTGAAGAATGACCGGCTGCGACGGGCCGAAGACGGCGCCCGACGCAATCCGAAACAACAACGAATAACCAATCTGACCGGCTGCGCCGGTGACTGCCACGCGAATAGGTGCATTACTCATAAAGTGCGCGAGTCTGGCAAGATTTCCAAAAGAAGGGCAATCAAATTTTGCAAAATTCTCAAAAAATCGTACTCGCGCCTCCGGTCTGCTGTCCCGAGGGCCGGCCTACCCAAACCTTTGGAAAACAGCCTTGCGCTGCAGCGCCTCGTCAATCTGCTCTGCCGAAAGCGCAAACTTGAGCTGTTCCATCTCCTCGTGCGCCTCCTCATGCTGCTGGTCGGCGGCGAGCGATAGCCATTTGTACGCCTCGATCATATCCTTGCGGAGACCTCGGCCATCCCGATAGCAAACGCCCAGCTTATATTGTGCTTGGGGCACCCCTTTCAAGGCGGCGCGGGAATACCAGGCGGCAGCCTGCTCCAAGTCCGGCGAAACCCCGGCACCATACTCATAAGCATTGCCCACGTTATACTGGGCCGGACCTACCCCCTGTTGTGCCGCCAACATGAACCAGCGCACCGCCTCCTCTTCGTTCTGCGGAACACCCAGCCCTTGGTGATAGCACGAAGCCAGGCTGATCTGTGCCTGGGGATACTGTTTTTCCGCTGCTTTGCGAAACCATTTCACCGCTTCTTCCTCATCCTTGGTTACTCCCTGCCCTTTCTGGTAACAGATGCCCAGGCTTACCTCCGCACATTCGTCGCCCTGTTCGGACGCCAAACGAAACCATTTCACCGCCTCGCGAAAGTCCTTTTGCACGCCCTGGCCATTGGCGTAGCAGATGCCGAGATTGACCTGCCCCAAGCCATTGCCAAGATCGGCGGCCTTGCGAAACCAGCGCGCCGCTTTGAGGTAATCCGCCAGTAAGGTCTTGCCGCTGGCATACTTGATTCCCAAGTGTACCATGGCGTCAATGTCCCCCGCCTCCGCCGCCTTCTGCAACCGGGCGATTTCCGCTTGCTCCGCCCGGAATTCCTCTTCGTGTTCACCGGCCAACTCATGCGGCCCCGTAGCCTTGCGTGCCAACTCCGGCACCGGCGGCGGCAATTGCTTTTTGAAAGTTTTCTTCAGCCAAAAAATCGCGCTCCAGATTCCCATCCATAGATATTTCATCATACCTATGGTCCGTTAGAGGATATGAAACCACCAAAGCAAGAATAGCCCCACCAGTCCAATCGCCACCACGCGCCAAAACCAGGAAATGCCACGGGACCGGTTTGCTTCCGGTGTGCCGAATTCCTTGCGCAAATAGTCGTTATAATCGAAATCCGGGCGGGGAATTGCCAGCCGGTCATACACTGCCTCATCACTCCAGCCAGACAACTCATCCGCCCCACATTCAGGGCAGGCGCGCGCTTTCGGCGGCACGGTCGCGCCACACTGGGGGCAAAGTTCCGGGGGGAGACGTTGGGGCATAGGCGGCCGCAGATCATGGGGCTTATCCCATGCCGGCATATTCCTCATCCGTCACGATGCGCATGCCCATCAGCACATAGTCATGCTTGGTGGCCTGCATGTCTTTCACGTAATCGTTCAAACGCATCAGTTCGCTGAAGCCAAACAAGCCAAACATCTTCATGGCCCCCTTTTGTTTGCCAATAAATTCGGTTTCCAACCGTTCCAAACCGCATTCGCGTCCGATTTCAATAATCTCGGCAATCAACGTCCGGGCTAGGTGTTTGCCCCGGAAGGAGGGATGCACATGAACGGTGACATCCCCGATATGTCGCTTCCAACCGCCGAGCTGCTGATGAAGGGTGATTTCACCTAGAATTTGGTTATCCCGCACCGCTAGCAGCACGAAATCCTCGCCGTGGTCAATGTGTTCGCACCATTTCCGAACGACCGCCGGATCGGTCATGCGGTGTTTGAGGAAGAGTAAATCTTCGTGGGCCATGGCGATAAAGAACTCGTTGAGCGCCTTCGTATCGCCCGGCTCCAGCACCCGCAGGGTGCATTTACTGCCGTCCTTCAGTTTGATGTCTTTTGGATAACGTTCCAATGCTGATTCTAGTGACATAGAGGTTTGAGGTTGAGGTTATGAATCGGTTAAGGTTTTGGGTTCTATTCCATCAGATAAGCTGGGATTGCGGAAGTTCCCCCACGATGCCGCGGCGTTGCGCGCCCATGTGGGCAAAAATCACCCCGGGATCAATACCCCACCGCGCCGCCAGCAGCGGGACGCGTTCGGCGTTGGTGGCGAGACTGTCGGCGGCTTTGGGGTTGGACGTTGCGGTAGTCTCACCATAAGGCAGGCAGATCAGGCGTAGCGCGTGTTCGGCCTTGGTGATTTCACCCTGGTTCCAAAGCGTGGCCTCGGCCCAAGCATAGGCGCGGACCACCTGCCCGCTATCCAACATGGCCCAGGCGTGCTGGCCAGCCAATCGGTTGACGCTGAAATATTGCAGATGCCCGACCCGCTGGCTCAGGGCACGCAAAAAACGGTACGTGCGATCCACATCCTCATGCACCTCCGGCAAGCCCGGGCCAAATACCATCACCCAGCCATTGACCGGCTGGGAAATGAACAACTTGCGGCTGGTCACCTCGGTCATTGCCTCCGGCATCGAGCTGGGCGCGGCCTTGTGCAGGTGCAATGCTTCTTGCAAAATCATCGGGTTCGGACACTTCACCACCATCCAATTCCACGCCATTTCCGCCGGAAAGGCGTAAAAGAGCGGCGCGCGTGGGGCCAACGCCCCGCCGCTATAGGGTGCCCAGCGACTATGGCTGCGCTCACGAAAATAGCGCCCGAGCAGATAGGCGGAAAACATGGCGAACATGCAAATGGTCACCACCAGCACAGCGATCAGCCAGACGAAGTAGTCATCATGCGGCATACCAATGGCAGCGGAGCAAACGCTCTCCGCCAGTGTCGCACTATGAACGCCCGGACTCATGTTATGAATAACCTTAACTCATGCTTGGCGGTTTTCAACCAGAAAACCACGGAAGTTCACGAATTCTTTGGCCGCCGTTTTTTGGCGAATCCCTCAACCGCCTTTAACATCCCCTCAATCGTATGCGGTTTGCCCTCCACCGTGGGGGTGACACCCAGCTTCCCCAAGGTCTTGCTGGTCTCGGGACCAATCGAAGCCGTTTTCAGATCCGGGAACTTCGCCAGCAACTTGGGCAGGTCAAACCGCGCATGGAAATTCTCCACCGAGGAACTACTGGCAAACGTGACCCAATCCGCGCCCTCTTCCAACAGGCGGGCGGCCGCCCCGGTCAGGTCGTCCGTTTCCGGCACCGTGCGGTAGCAGGCCACATCATCCACAATCGCCCCCATCTCGTTCAGCTTCTCCGGCAACTCCGGATTGGCCACCTCCGCCCGCAACAACAGCATCTTAAGATTTTCCACCGTCTCGAATTTGGCTATGGCGTCGCCCACTTTGGCCGCCAGATATTCCTCCGGCATGACATCCACCCGCAAATGCATCTCCTTCACCTTGGCGGCGGTGGCCGGGCCGATGGCCGCAATGCGCACATTGCCCACCGCGCGAATGTCCCCAAACCCTTTCATCAGATAATCGAAGAATGCCGTGACCCCGTTCGGACTGGTGAATACCAGCCAGTCATACGTACCCAATTCCAGCAACGCATCCTTGAGATTCTCCAGGTTTTCCGGCGGCACGATCTTGATCGTCGGGATTTCCAACACGTCCGCCCCGCGCTCCTGCAATTGGCGGGAAAGCTGGCTGGCCTGCTCCCGGGTGCGGGTGACCACAATGCGCTGGCCGAACATCGGACGTTTCTCAAACCAGTTCAACTTCTCGCGCAGACTCACCACGCTGCCAATGACAGTCACCGCTGGCGAACCGAACTTGGCCTTCTCCACCACCGCCGCAATGGTCCCCAAGGTGCCTTGGATAAACTGCTGGCGTCCGGTGGTGCCCCAGCGGACCATGCCCACCGGCGTTTTGGCGGACAGTCCCTCCTGCACCAACCGCTTGGCTATCTCGCGAATCCGCTCCACCCCCATCAACACCACCTTGGTGCCGGGTAGCTTGGCCAGGTGCTCGTAATCTATGGAACTGGTTTCCTTATCCGGGTCCTCATGCCCGGTGATGACGGTGAACCCGGAGCAATGCTCCCGGTGCGTCAGCGGGATGCCGGCATAATTGGGCGCGGCGAAAATCGAAGACACGCCGGGCACCACCTCGAACGGCACCTTGGCCGCCACCAACTCCTCGGCTTCCTCCCCGCCGCGTCCAAACAAATACGGGTCGCCCCCTTTCAAGCGCACCACCGTTTTACCGGTCTTGGCCTTCGCCACGAGCAACTGATTCAGTTCGCCCTGGGGGATCGCATGAGCGCGGGAACGCTTGCCGCCGTAAATGATCTCCGCCTCCTTGGGCGCCAAGCGCAGCAATTCAGGGTTCACCAGGGCGTCATAGACCACCACCTGCGCGCGGGCGAGCAATTCCGCGCCGCGCAACGTCAACAACCCCGCGTCACCGGGGCCGGCACCGACCAAATAGACTGTTCCGTAAGCCTTCATTGCCCGAAACCTTAGCCGCAACCGCCGCCCACGGTCCAGCCGTTTCCACGAAAAAGTGGGAAACAGAACCAACCAACACGCCGCACGCTACGACATAACAAAAACACCATCGTGTAGGTGACGACGTAAGCAGACTCTGATTTTGAAAACCGATGGTGCTTGTTGCGATCTGCCTTCTCGGCTATGGCCCGCAGGAAGGTTTGCCAGCCGGTTTCCGTCGTCCTTACGGGACTGGCTCTCCGAGCGCACCTGCCGCCAACTGCATAATTGGTGAGGCAGAATCAATTTTTGGAAAAAAAAAGACGGCGGGAAAATCCCGCCGTCTCGCGTAAAACATTGACGCACGATCAGTTTGAGGCACGGCCTGACACGCCCTTGGTATTCTTGGAGATGGCCTTGGCAGCTTCCTTGGGACGCAGGGCGCGCGCGGCGGCGCCGGCCTTCCACATCTCGGAGTCGCGAATAACGCTCAGTTCCTTCTGCAGACCCACCTGATAATCCGGGGCGCCGCAGGACTTGAGCACACGGGCGCATTCCTTGCCGTTCTTCACGCGCTGATAAAGTTCCTTGAACACCGGCAGGGTGGCCTTCTTGAACTTGGGCTTCCAATCCAGCGCGCCGCGCTGGGCGGTGGCGGAGCAGTTGGAATACATCCAGTCCATGCCGTTTTCGTCCACCAGGCGGATGAGGCTCTGGGTCAGTTCCTCGACGGTTTCATTGAACGCTTCGCTCGGCGAATGGCCACCCGCTCGCAACACATCATACTGGGCTTCCATGATGCCAGCCAGCGCACCCATGAGCACGCCGCGTTCGCCAGTCAGGTCGCTGAAGACTTCATGCTGGAAGGTGGTGGGGAACAGGTAGCCGGAGCCCACGCCGATACCGAGGGCCAGACAGCGCTCTTCGGCGCGACCGGTGAAATCCTGCTCGACGGCGAAGCTGGAATTAATGCCAGCGCCGGAAAGGAAATTGCGGCGAACATTGAGGCCGGAACCCTTCGGGGCGACCATAATCACGTCCACATTCGGGGGCGGAATCACGCCAGTCTGCTTTTTGTACGCGATGGAGAAACCGTGCGAGAAATACAGGGCATCGCCTTCCTTGAGATTTTTCTTCACGACGGGCCAGATGACGCGCTGAGCGGCATCGGAGACGAGCATCTGAATGATCGTGCCCTTCTGCACCGCTTCTTCGATGTCGAACAACGTTTTGCCGGGAACCCAGCCGTCTTTGACTGCGCGGTCCCAGTCGCGCTGGAACTGCTTGGACTGGCCCACAATGACGTTAAAACCGTTATCACGAAGGTTCAGGCCTTGGGCGGGCCCCTGCACACCGTAGCCGATGATGGCGATGACCTCTTTCTTGAGGACTTGGCGCGCCTTGGCGATGGAGAATTCCTTGCGCGTCACCACGGTTTCTTTCGTGCCGCCAAAATCAATAATTGCCATGTTTGTATTTCTTTCTGGTTGCGGGCCATAGGCCCCGTTCTTTTTCGTTGTTCGTTATCTGTTGCTCGCCAAATCTGGAGAATAATCCACACTCCTCTGTCGAGGGGAGACACTCACCAAAACCGGCGAATACCGTATGATGTAGCGGGCAATTTACCGGAAAATCCGCATCCGTCAAACTTAAAGGTGAAGCGAAAAACATATTTCCATCAAATCCAGCTTGTCTTTTGCGGCATTGTTCCCGACGCTATACGCTTGTTTTATGAGTGATGATAACCCGCTCAAAGATCGAGCAACGATTGACGTTTATTTACCATCTCGGTAGTTCGGCGGCGGCGGTGGAACCCGTGGTATCCGCTTAAAAAATTCGTCCCAGCCATGTTTTGGGTCCGCAGCGATCTTATCAATGATCGCTTTCGCCCATGCATCCGAACCCGGCGAGCCAAGGAATTTCTCTGCCAAATCGAAGACGGGATTTCCGAGCGACGGCAGATTAAATACATCTACCAAGAAGTATTGTCCGGGAGCAGTTTGAGCGATACACCCTTCTCCAACTCGCTTCGCACGGTCTTGATCAGTGACGGTGGCGGTGAAGAATGCAAACGGGTACCTTGCGTTGACCTGGTTTAGTGCCGGGTAGGGTCCACCCGCAGGATCTGCACCAGGGTCGGGTTGGATATGGGGGGTGATGACGAAGGACATCGGTGTATTATCCGGACGTCCGGTGCCCATCGCCGAAAGGACTGCAAGCGCCATTGCCCTCACCACACTTTCGTCAAACGGTCGGCTTGCACCCCTCCAGTTCCAGCCCGCAACTTCACCTTGAGCGGGTGAGCCGTTCCAAGGGAAAACTGAATTCATGGTACTGGGCCTGTTCCGTGCCTCGATCACCATCATGGTCGTGCCTCCCATGACATCAAAGGATAACTGACCCTTGCCGTTCTCCAATGGAGGGCAACGCAGAGTAACATCGAATCCGCTGCCGATGGTAGGTTTGACGGACACGCGCGTGTCCGATGGGAGGCCGTTCTCCAAACCCCAGAGGCGCGCATTGGGCATGCGCGTCAGCATCCTCTCAACGGTGGCGATGGCATTAGTACGACCAAACTCGACCAGTTCCGGGTTGCGCTCCAAGGTCGCTAGGACCGCCGCGCCATAATAGATGCTGGTGCGATTGGTGCGATCCAACAGCTTTCGTAACATTTCCACGTAGTTGGTAGCGGGCTTTACAGTCACAGTCAGAACCTGGTTGCTGACCGCAGCCTGCGCTGTACTCTGAGCGGTCGGCGCGCCACGTTCACTCGAGCCATGGTTTCTCTGGGCAGTTGATTTCCAGTCAGTCCAGAGAACGACCATAAGAACGACGCACACCAACACCAGCAGCATTGGCAGTACTAAGCGTTTTTTCGTTTTCATCGTTTTCACAAACTCCCATACCGTTACCAAGACCAGTTGACTTGCATAGCGTCAATGACGCCGGTCTCGACCGCATTGTCGCCGCCAGACGACTGTAGCTTGGCTTTATCAAAGGCTATATGGCAGGAATTTATGAGGTGCCCACCGTCCATATCAGTAAGGAACCACGCCAGCCAGGATCCCCAGAAATAAAGGTTGGCGTCGTTGAAATTAACCTCGCCCTGGAAACCAAAGCCCCAGTGCGGAGGAATAGACTTTCGGCTGAATGTCGTTCCAGTCATTGGCCCAAAAACGCCTGCATTATCAAGAACGAACTCATGAAAGGCGTTGGTTCCCACATCGCAACCCAGATAACCGTCAATGGCGAAGTGATTCGTGGCACTGAAGCGATAGTGCTTCAGGGTTGTCTGGTCGAAACCACCGGGAGCAATTCGTGAATACAGTCCAGAGCTGTTGCCGTGGGCATGGATAATCATTCCTTTGGTGTCCAATGGCGCGGTGTTGGTAACCCATTCGTTGGAATGCAGTATCGGATGGTGCCAGACTGGGGTTGGCCAAACGCAGAGGATGTTGAGTCCAATCCAGTCCGTCGAAAACGCCAAGTTGAAGATCGTGGGATCGTTCACATCAGGATTGTCAATTTGCTGGGTGTTCCCATCCGTCGCCGTGACCCAAGTGTCGCCGACGTATAATCCAACCAGCGTCAGACTCTGCAGGGCGGTATTCATCGCAGCCCTGGTGCCCGAATCGTATGGATCCGCGTCCGGTGAGTGGCAGGTCGCCCAGCCACGAACGGGATGCGGTTTCACCACCTTCAAGCGCATCCAGTTGGTTGGATTCACGTGCGGCGGAGGAGCGCCACTTGCACCTCCGGGGAACGGGCCGTCAAGCGGGCTGTTGGCAGCGGACGCCAGCCCGGTTGGCGGCCAGTGAGTGCCCGGCAGCGGCGGCAGCGGCGGCAACGACGGCAATGACGGTGGCGTCCCTGGCACCACTGGTGTTGGCCCTGCCACCGCTCCAGCTAGCGTGAAGTTCGCCCGCGCCGACAACGACGCGTTGTTTGTCCCGCCGTTATCCGGCGGCACAATGGTGACTGCGACGAGGAATCCATTATTGGTGAACCCGTCCGAAGAAGCGGTAGGCCCCGGCCATTCGTACACGCCCGGTGAAAGCGTTGTGGCGACATCCTGCGAGTTGGTGTAGAGCAATTCGAGCGTGCCTTCATCATACACCAAGGTATGCCATGTGCCGTTGGTGCGCGGCGTCTCGGCAAATACCGAGATGCCCCAATAGGCGTAGCCGACGTACCCCATTTGCCCGCCGCCAATGTCCTGCTTCGTGAGCACCGGGTAGGTGATGGCGAGGTCGCTCTGCGAGACGACCTGCGCCTCGGTGGAAAACGTCGCCCCATCGTTGGCCGTCGCGACAAACCGCATCTGTCGGCTGCCCCACGGGGTATTGACGCTGTCCAGCGTCAGGGTGCCGCTCACGGTCTCGCCGTCCACAAATCGCTGGTCGAGCGTAAGCGGGTTGGCCGCGCCGTTCATACTGTCAAAGACCTGGAGCAGATAATTGCTCTGCCCCGGCGCACCCACGATCAGGTACGGAACCGTCAGCATTCCACCAGCGGGCACAAGCGCGTTGGACCCCACCAGGAAATAGACGCCGGGCTCATTGGAAACCGAGAAACCCCTGAACAACTGGCAGGCCAAGTTTGAAATCCCCACGGAGACGGAGGCTGTCCCGTTCGTCTGGAGGGCGCTGGTCAGCAGGCTCCACTGCGGAAAGCCGACCTGTGGGGCACCAAGAATTCCCGAAATTTGAACCGGAGAGCCGTTGGTCCAGCCAGAGAGCGACCACGCCAGGTTGACCACTCCGTTTGAAAGCACCGGCGGCTGCAGTTGCACTTGAAGTTGAGCCGGTGCCGCACACGCCGAAAGCAACGCCGCCATGCCGAGCATTTTTTTTACGATGGTGTTCATATTTGAATATTTCGCTTCCAAGCTCTTTTTTCCAATCAACTAGCTTCTATCAGATCGGCCGTTGGAAGCCAAGTTACGTTTAGGAAACAGCTTCATATCTTCAGACCGGCAACCTGTTCATGGCAGATGACCATGCGGTGCCATGATTTTTAATCAAATCCAGCTTGTCTTTCGCGACATTGTTCCCGACGCTATGCGCTTGTTGTATGAGTGATGATAACCCGCTGAAAGATCGAGCAACGATTGACGATTATTTAGGTTCGCTGCCGCATACGGTGCAGCGGCGCGGACGTGCTTTGTTCCAATCCGGCCATGTCCATGACCTCAAGAGCGACCAACCGGGCGTAAGTTACTCCGCCACGGTGATCAGTTCCGGGGGCGACGGCAAGTATCAAGTCTGGTTGGACTACGCCGCCGATGAGTGGCTCACCGAATGCGAATGCCCGCAAGGGGGGGATTGCAAACACACGGTGGCCGCCCTGCTCGCCCTCCACGAGCAGGCCAGCCAATTCAAGCCCGCCAGCAAAGTCAAACCAAAAAAAACTCCCGCTACCGCCTTGCCACCGACGCCCAAATCACCGTTGACCGCCGCCGTTAAGGAAAAAAACGGACGCGCGCTCAACCTCGAGGAAAGCACCCAGTTGCGGATGCTGTTGAATTTTTGGGATAGCGTGCAACGCGGCTACCAGATGACTGCCAGCGATCTGCGCTATTTCACCTATGGTTTGAATGACTTTAACTGGAGTCCGCTCAAGCTCTGGCCGGAACCGCCCGTCAATGACCTCGAGTTCTGGCAATACCTGGCGCATGAAATCCTGCGGCGCAACCTGTCGCTCCCGGCCTTCTTGCAGCCAGTGACCAACCTCGACCGGATCAAGGAGAAAATGAAGGACTGGCTGCGACTGAAAGAAATCGCCAACTGGCGACAACAACTCGCGCAGAAGCAAGCCGTCCCGCTTCACCAACTCAACGAATGGGCCGAATTACGGCTCGCCTTCAGTCATCACGCCGCCCGTCTGCTGTGGCGTTCCAAGCCGGACAATGAGTTTGCCGAGTTGAAGCAAGCCCACGTCAAAAGGCTGGGGCAATGCTTCGACTCCGGCTTATTGGAGATGCCCTTTGAAACAGCCATGCTCTGGGCCGCCATGTACCGCCCCTATACGGCCACCGACTGGCACGTCCTGCACTACAATGACAGTACGGCATTGACGGTGTTGAACCGCATTTTCCGGTTGGCTCCCCTGAAACATCTCCTGACCACGTCCGAAGGCCAACCCCTGCGCTGGCATGAGCAGCCGCTACGCATGAATCTGACGGCACCCAAAGACGCCGCCGGCGACTACTTGCTGCAACTGGTAACGGCGGAGGGACAGGAGCCGCCTGCCATTCTCGCGGTGTTGGCGGGTATCCCAACGTTGTATCTGACGGCCGACGGCGTTTACCACGGACCGGTGCCGCATGGTTTTGGCAACACCAACAAAATCGCCATTCCCGCCCCCGCCGTCGAAAGCCTCGATGGCATCCAGTACTTGGGCAAACTGGCGCTGCCGTTGCCGGAACGCATCCAGCAACTCACCAGGCCAGTCACGATGACCGCCCGTTTGAAATGCGAAATTGACTCCGCCTACGTGGGCGGGAAAACTGATTATCTGATGGTTACCGTCACGGCGCAATACGAGGGTGGCGAGACGGAATATTATCGCTCTGACCAATGGGTCGTCGAATCACAACTAAACTATCAGCCTAAACCCCAGAGTCTCAAGCCCGGCGAAATGATTCCCATTGTGGACCGGGTGGTGCAAGGCAAAGTCCCTGGGTTGCTATTCGATCTCGGGGTAAAATTTGATGGGTACCAGGGCAAATGGCGGGTCCGCATCACCAAGACCTTCCCGGAAATGTTTGTGGAATGGCTGAATAACCTGCCGCCGAACGTCGAGCTGCTGTTGGACCCGGAATTAGCCAGCCTGCGCGAAGGGCCGGTGGCCGGCAATGTGCGTTTGTCCGTTGAAGAAGCCCAGGTGGATTGGTTTGACCTGCGCGTCGAACTGGATGTCAAAGACTCGAATCTGACCCAGCAAGAACTGCAATTGCTCCTGAACGCCGGCGGCAAGTTCGTGCGCCTGGGGAAAAAAGGCTGGCACCGTCTGCAATTCAACCTATCCGAAGAGGAGGATCAGCAGTTGGCCCGCTTGGGGTTGAACCCGCACGACTTTTCCACCGAGCCGCAACGCCTCCACGCCTTCCAACTGGCGGATAGCGCCGCCCAACGTTTTTTACCGCAAGAGCAGGCACAAAAGATTCAGACCCGCGCCAGTGAATTAAAAGCGCGCGTCACCCCGGAGGTGCCCGCCAGCATCCGTGCCACCCTGCGTCCCTACCAGATCGAGGGATTCCATTTTCTCGCCTATCTCACCGCCAACCGGTTCGGCGGGATTTTGGCGGATGACATGGGCTTGGGCAAAACGGTGCAAGCGCTGACCTGGCTGGCATGGTCGCGCTCCCAGACCGATGCCAACAAACACCCCAGCCTGGTCGTCTGCCCCAAATCCGTGATGGACAACTGGCGCAGCGAAACAGAGCGCTTTCTGCCGGAACTCAAAGTGCGGCTCTGGCAGGGCGAGGATGCCGACGCGCTCAAGGAGGCGCGCACCGCGAATGATCTCATCGTCATCAACTACCCTCAATTGCGCAGCCTGTCGCCCGAGATTGGCAATTGCCAATGGCATGCGGCCATCCTGGATGAAGCGCAATACATCAAGAACCCGGATTCCCAGACGGCGCAGGCGGCCCGCGCCCTGAAGGCGCAACAACGGCTGGCGCTCACCGGCACGCCCATCGAGAACCGCCTGATGGACCTCTGGAGCATCTTCGCCTATGCGATGCCCGGCGTGCTGGGCAATCGCACCGCGTTTGGCAAACGCTACAACCTGCAGACCGATTCCCTGGCCCGCCAGCGCCTGTCCGCACGCGTCCGCCCCTTCCTCTTGCGCCGGACCAAAGGCCAGGTGGCCAAGGATTTGCCGGAGCGCGTGGAAGAGGATTTGATCTGCGAATTGGAAGGCGACCAACGCACCCTGTACCAGGCGGAGTACAAGCGGGCCCGCCTGATGTTGCTCAAGCTTAAAACCCAGAAGGAACTCAATGAACAACGCTTTCATTTCCTCACCTCCTTGCTGCGCCTACGCCAGATTTGCTGCCATCCCGGGCTGGTCAACGATACGTTGATGGGGGCGGAAAGCGCCAAAGTCAACGCCTTGCTGGATTTGCTGGAACCCTTGTTGGAAGAGGGGCACAAGGTCCTCGTCTTTTCACAATTCGTCACCATGCTGGAGATTCTCAAGCGAGAAATGACCAGCCGCGAGTGGCGATACTTTTACCTTGCCGGGGATACCGAGAACCGCGGCGAATTGGTAGCCTCCTTTCAAGCCGCCGAGGGCGCGGCGGTGTTTCTCATCTCCCTCAAAGCGGGCGGGTTTGGGCTGAACCTGACCGCCGCCTCGTATGTGGTGATGTTTGATCCCTGGTGGAATCCGGCCGTCGAGAACCAGGCCATTGACCGCACCCACCGGATCGGCCAAGTGAACAAAGTCATCGCCTACCGCCTCCTGATCAAAAACAGCATCGAGGAAAAAATCCGGCAGTTACAAAAAACGAAAAAATCGCTTGCCGAAGACGTGCTGGGTGAGGAAAGCTTTGCAAAAGCACTGACGCTGGACGACCTGAAATATTTATTTGAGGACGAAATTTAGAATATGGCAATCTATCAAGAAGAGCGGCTGCGGCACGTCTCGCAGCAATTCCAAATTTACGGGCAGATTCTCCACGCCGAGCCGTGTAAAATCGGGCACATCAACGAAACCTACACGGCCACCTATGACCAGGGTGGCATCAAAGTCCGGTACATCCACCAGAAAATTAACATCTCCGTATTCAAAGACCCGGTATCGGTCATGTCCAACCTGGCCCGTGTCACCCGGCATGTGCGCGCCAAGCTTGAGGCGCAGAGCACCGATGCCATCACCCGGCGGGTGCTAACGGTCGTGCCCACCAAGAACGGCAAAGACTTTTACGTCAACGGCGGTAACGAATACTGGCGGACCTTTGTGTTTATTGAGGGAGCCCAGACGTTTGAAGCGGCACAAACCCCGGAGCAAGCCTATCAAGCCGGCTTGGCATTTGGCGATTTTCAATGCCAGTTGGCGGATCTCCCCGGCGAGCGCCTGGTGGAGACCATTCCCAACTTTCACAATACCCGCTCGCGTTTCACCGCGTTGCAGAACGCCGCCCAAGCCGACCATTGCAACCGCGCCGCTCTGGCGAAAAAAGAAATCGCCTTTGCCCTGAAGCAGGAGCCCCTCGTGGATGTGATTCTAAATGCGATGGCCAGCGGGGAACTGCCCGAACGCATCACCCATAACGACACCAAATTCAATAACGTGATGCTGGATGCGGACACCGGCAAGGCCCTATGCGTGGTGGACCTGGATACCGTCATGCCTGGTTGCGCCCTCTACGACTTTGGCGACATGGTGCGCACCACCACCAGCCCCACGCTTGAAGACGAGCAGGATCTCTCCAAGGTCAAAATGCATGCCCCCATGTTCCAGGCACTGGCCCGCGGTTACCTGGAATCCGCCAGCCCGTTTTTGAACAAAAAGGAACGATCCCTGATCGCCTTCGCCGGGAAGCTGATCACGTTCACCATCGGCCTCCGATTCCTGACGGACTTCCTGCAAGGTGATGTCTATTTTCGCGTCCACCGCCCGGACCACAACCTCGACCGTTGCCGCACTCAATTCAAACTCGTGGAATCCATCCAGCGCCAGGAAGCCGCCATGCAGAAATTCGCCGACAGTCTGTGACTCTGGAACGAACACCACAGGAATTAACAAGCCCTGGCGCGGTAAACGCGCCAGGGCTTTTTGTTCCCATCGTAAACTTGGATTACTTGTTCAGCGGACCATGCACTTTGGCCGCGACGCGCAAGCGCAAGCCGTTGAGCCGGATGAACCCGGTGGCATCGTCCTGATTGTACGCTTTGGTCGGATCGGCTTCCATGGTGGCGATGTGCGGGTTGTAGAGGCTGACAGCGGATTTGCGCCCGGATACAAAAATGTTGCCCTTGTAGAGCTTCACTTTGACGGTGCCCGTGACGTTGCGCTGGCTTTCCGTCACCAACGCCTGCAAGGCGAAACGTTCCGGCGCGAACCAGTATCCGTAATAGACCAGCTCCGCATAGCGCGGAATCAGGGAGTCGCGCAAGTGCATGACTTCGCGGTCCATGGTGAGGCTTTCGATCTGACGATGCGCAAACTGGAGAATGGAGCCGCCGGGGGTTTCATAGACGCCGCGCGATTTCATGCCGACGTAGCGGTTTTCCACCATGTCCACGCGGCCGACGCCGTGTTTGCCACCCAGTTTGTTCAGGACCTTCATCACGGTCAACGGGTTCAGAGGTTTACCATTGACCGCCACGCAGAGGCCTTGCACGAAATCCAACGTAACGAACTCGGGCGTGTTCGGCGCGTCCTCGGGCGCGACGGACAACTTGAACATGTCCTTGTTCTTGGGCGCAAAGGCGTCCATCCACGGGTCTTCCAGAATGCCGGCCTCAAAGGAAATGTGCAGCAGGTTGCGATCACTCGAATAGGGTTTCTTGGCGGTGGCCTGCACCGGGATTTTTTTATCCTCGCAGTACTGGATCATCTCGGCGCGCCCGGGGAATTGCGCGCGGAAGGAGGCATCGCGCCACGGGGCGATGATGTCCAGGCCGGGCGCCAGGGCAGCGGCGGTCAACTCGAAGCGCACCTGGTCGTTGCCCTTGCCAGTGGCACCATGGGCAATGGTGTCCGCCTTCTCGGCGAGCGCGATTTCAATCATGCGCTTGGCGATGAGCGGGCGGGCGATGCTGGTGCCAAGGAAATACTGGCCTTCATAGATGGCCCCCGCCTGGATCATTGGGAAGATGAAATCGCGGGCGAACTCCTCCTGCAAATCTTCGATGTAAATCTTGGAAGCTCCAGTCTGCTTGGCTTTCTTTTCCAAACCTTTCAGCTCGTCTTCCTGGCCAATGTTGGCGCAGAAACCGATCATCTCGGCGTTATATTTCTCTTTGATCCAGGACATCAACACCGAAGTGTCGAGACCACCGGAATAGGCTAATACAATTTTCATAAGTTAGAATTCCACAACCGTAATCGTTACGGCGTTGAATAAACGCCATTTCCCGACGGTAGAAAAGCGGAAATTACAATTTTCTATGCTTTACCAAGACGGGATCGGCAGGCATAAATCACCGGTGTTTGTAACATGAGCAAGCAACAACGACAGTTATTAAGCGGGGACGAGGCGATTGCGCTCGCGGCATTTCATGCCGGAGTAGCGCTGGGGGCCGGCTATCCCGGCACGCCATCCACCGAAATTCTTGAATATTTTTCCGAACTGGGCGGCCCCGCCCAGTGGTCGCCCAATGAGAAAGTCGCCCTCGAAGTGGCAATCGGCGCGGCTTTCGGTGGCGCCCGGACACTCTGCACCATGAAACATGTGGGGCTGAACGTGGCGGCCGATCCCCTGTTCACCGTGTCCTATACCGGCGTTAACGGTGCGTTGGTAATCATCTCGGCGGATGACCCCGGCATGGCCTCCAGCCAGAACGAGCAGGACAACCGTCGTTACGCGCAAGCGGCGGGCGTGCCGATGCTCGAACCCTCTGACTCCCAAGAAGCATACGACTTCACCTGGGCGGCAATTGAACTTTCCGAGCGCTTCCATATTCCCGTCATCCTGCGGGTCACCACCCGCGTCTGCCACAGCAAGACCATCGTCCAACCGCGCGCCGCCCAAGGCCCGGCGAATCCACCCGCCTTCAAACGGGATATTCCGGGGCGAGTGATGATTCCCGCCTACGCGCGCCCGGCGCACCGCAAGTTGCGGCAGAAACTGGACGAGCTGGCGCAATGGAATGAGACGTGCGCGTTGAACCGCGTCGTTGCCGGAAACAACTCGCTCGGCATCATCACCTCCGGCATCTCCTATATGCACGTGCGCGAGGCAGTTCCCGAGGCCAGCGTGCTTAAGCTCGGATTCACCTATCCCCTACCCTTGCAAGCCATCGCCGCCTTTGCCAAAACCGTGAAGCGCTGCGTGGTCATCGAAGAAGGCGATCCGTACCTCGTCGAAGCCCTCACCGCCGCCGGCATCCCTGTCGAAGGCAAGCCGTCCGTCTTTCGTTTTGGCGAACTGAACGTCGCGCGCGTGCGCAAAATCATCGCCCACGACCTTTCCCCCGAACCGCCCAAGCCACCCGGCAAACCGCCGCAGCTCTGCGACGCCTGCTCGTACCGGCAAGTCTTCACGACCTTGCGCAAACTCGACTGCATCGTCGCGGGGGACATCGGCTGTTACACGTTGGGCGTGCTGCCGCCGTTCGAGGGCATGGATACCTGCGTCTGCATGGGCGCGAGCATCGGCGTTGGGTTGGGGTTGCGTAAAGTGTTGCCGCCGGAGGAAGCCCGGCGCGTCGTCAGCCTCATCGGGGATAGCACCTTTGTCCACAGCGGCATCACCGGCGTCGTGGATATGGCGTACAACCCGCCCGCCACCGGCCACGTCGTCATCATCCTCGATAACTACACCACCGCCATGACGGGGCATCAGGAGAACCCGAGCACAGGACGCTCGCTGGCGCACGAACCTTCGCGACGCCTGGTGCTGGAAGATCTCTGCCGTGCGGCGGGTGTGCCCAACGTCTATGTCGTCGAGCCCCGGCTCGGCTCAAATGAATTTGAAGACCTGCTGGCTAGATGCCTCAAGCAGGACGAACTGGCGGTCATCATCGTGCGCCGCCCTTGCATTCTCATCGTCAACAAACTGCGCGAATACGAACGCCTCGATGCGGAAAGGAATTGCGACCATGTCCCAACCCCCTGACAAAGTCACTAACATCGTCGTCGCCGGCCTCGGTGGCCAGGGCGTGCTCAAAGCCTCGGATATTCTTGTGGATGCGATCTTCCGCGCCGGGCACGACGTCAAAAAGAGCGAAGTCCACGGCATGAGCCAGCGCGGCGGCAGTGTTTGCAGCGATATCCGCTACGGACGCCAGGTATTCAGCCCGATGGTGCCGCCAGCGGAAGCGGATTTTCTGGTAGTGCTCTCGCCGGATCAAGTCGCCCCCAACCAATGGCTGCTGCGCCCCAGCACCGGTACCCTCATCACCCCGGACCTGATTGACGCCACCAAGCTCCCCAACAAAAAAAGCCTGAACGTGGCCATGCTCGGTTTCCTCAGCAGCCGTCTGGATATCCCTGCCGAAATCTGGCTGCAAGCCCTCAAGGAAAACTTTGCCGAAACCTTCTTCACTGGAAACAGCCAGGCCTTTGAACTCGGACGCCAAGCCGGGAAACCGTGATTGGATAAGACAGTTCAGCCGTTAAGGGCATCCAGCAGTTACACCGGTGTTGGGGCAGGAGCGCTATATCTCCTTACTTCTTCATTTTCTTTTCCAATTCGGCCTTGGTTTTTGCCTGTAACTTTTCCAATTCGGGGCGCATATCTTCTTTGACGGACCGCGTCATACGGTCTATGAAAAGAATACCATGCAAATGGTCCGTTTCATGCTGAATAGCGCGCGCCAATAACCCGCCGCACCGGAAACGAATTCGTTTTCCATCCGCATCTTCCGCCGACACGAGCACTCCTGCCGGACGGACGATATCGGCATACATCTCGGGAAAACTCAGGCACCCTTCCGGGCCCTTGGCAGGATCGCCACTGGGCGTGAGCACCGGATTAATCAGCACCAGTGGCATGATGCTGTCCACTTCGGCCGGTTCGCCATTGATTTCCAACGTGGATGGCCGGTCCGTGATTGTGCGCACATCAATCACCGTCAATTGCAGTGCCTGGCCGACCTGCTGCGCGGCCAGTCCGATCCCGTTGTTTTCATACATCGTCTCGAACATGTCCTTGATCAACCGCCGAATTTCCGGCGTAACCTCATCCACCAGTACACCCTTTTGGCGTAACACCGGATGCCCATATTTTACAATTTCTAAAATCATTTTTTGCCAAACAAAAGCATTCGCAGAACCTCAAATCATGAGGCATTTCATGAACCAATCCCACCCTCTCCCCATCTTGCGGGAGAGGGCGACTTAATTTTCGTTTGAATCAAGCGGGCCACTTGCGCAACATGCCAACCAGATCTTTCACGGCGGGACTCTTGGCTGTGCGCACATAGAACCCGCTGGTGGTCACCCCGCACATCACGCTCATCGTGTTGTCGAAGCCGAGCAGCTTGCCCAGGCAGAAACCGGAATTGAAGTGATCGCCGGCACCGGTCGTAATGAACGGTTTTTCCACGAACGGTCCCTTGACGATGGTAACGCCATCCTTGCTGGCCGCCAACGCGTACGACGTCGGATGCACCACCAGCGTGCTCACCGACACATGTTTCAGGATTTCCTGTGTGAGCACCGCCAACCCTTCAGGCGTATGCGGTTGTTCCGCCAAACCCAACACCCGCCCGATTTCAAACGCCTCTTTTTCGTTCAACCCCAGAATGACGTTGAAGAACTTGTTAAACTTGACGATCAACTTCAGCGCGCGCGTAATATCGCTATTCGAGCGTTTTTCCGGATCCGCCAGGTCCACAAACAGCGTGCGTTTGGGGCCTTTCATGTCTTTGCAAAGTTCTTTGAGGCAGGATTCCCAAATGTCGCTCATGTAGGGCAACATCGTCCAGTTGACAAAGCCGACGAGGTTTGATTGCTGGAATTTTTTGGCAAACTTTTCGCGGCCATAACGGGCCTGAATGTTGGGCCAGGTGATTTCCGCCAACTGGACCAGCTTGCCGAACAATAGTTTGCCATCCTCGAATTCCAAGGCATCCGTGTACCCGGGTTCGCCAATGGTGTGAACTTCCGCAATCTTGGAGAAGCCTTTGAAAACCGGGTGCAGATTCGGCCAACCCAGCGCGCCGACATAGGTGACCTGAATGCCAAAACTGGCCAGCGCATTGCCCATGATGGGGCCGTTGCCGCCGAGTTTGGTCAGTTGGCGCACTAATTCGACATTGGTACTGCGGCCCGCCGCGGCAATAATACGCTCACCCAACTTGCTGATGGTGGCAATGCGTTGGAAGGTTTCCGCGTTTTCACGTTTGTCCACCGCGTGGATGATTTCGTCCACGAAACCATCCAAGCCAACGAAGGCGGTAAGTTTGTTCACCTGTTTGACGGCAGCGCTCAATTGGTCGGCGCACTGCGTCCTCAATTCCTGCGAATCAATCATGGGTTGTATTTTCATGTTAGTTATTATTACCGTCGAGTCATTCGGGCTTGATGCCCGCAATTCCTAAAATTCGTTCCAGCTCGTCATCGCTGTAAAAGCGAATCTCCAGCGAGCCTTTCCCCTGGCGATAGCGCAGGGTTACCTTCGTGCCAAAGCGCTCCTGCATCCGGCTTTCCAAAGCCACCACATGCAGGTCTCGAACCCCCGAGCTTTTCACTTTGCCGGGTTTGGGAACCGCCGCCGGATTTTGCCACAAGGCCACCATCTCCTCAAGCTGCCGCACGCTGAGCCCATCCCGCAAAGCGCGTTCCGCCGCCAGATACTGTTCTTCATCCGTATTCAGGCCGAGAATCACTTTGGCATGGCCCACGGATAACCGGCCTTCGCGAATCCAGGTCTGAATCTCCGCCGGCAGTCTGAGTAGGCGCACAGCGTTCGCTACCATGGCACGGCTTTTACCCACCTTGATCGCCGCTTCTTCCTGGGTCAATTGGAACTGGCTGATCAACTGCGCATACCCATGCGCCTCTTCAATCGCATTCAGGTTTTCGCGCTGCAAGTTCTCAATCAGGGATAACTCCAGCACGGTGACATCATCCGCCTCACGAACAATCACCGGCACACTGGCCAAGCCAAGGGATTGTGAGGCGCGCCAGCGGCGTTCCCCGGCAATCAATTCGTACACCTCACCTTTTTGGCGCACGACCAACGGGTTGATGATACCCTGCTCGCGAATGGAATCCGCCAGCTCCTTGATAGCCTCCGCCGTGAAATCCTTGCGCGGCTGCAACGGGCAGGCGCGAATACGATCCATCGGCACGGTCAATATTCTTTCCCGCGCATCTACCGGCGCTGGCGGCGACGGCAGTGGAGCGGCAGCGTGGGCGGATTCTGGAGCCGGGGGGACCGTCGCCCCAATGGGATTGGCCGCCGCCGGCTTGCCTGCCGTGGCGTGACCGCTCAAAAGAGCGCCGAGTCCGCGTCCCAATACTTGCTTGACCATGCAGGGAGAGTGGCGAACCTTCGCGAAAAAGGCAAAATGATTTTTCCACCGGCTGATTTCCATGGACACCAACGAAAATCAATGTTTCCCTAAGCGTGCGGCGTTGGTGGCACAAACAACAAGCCCCCCAGCCGCAGGATCGGTTCCGTGAATACCAGCCCGAACATCACCAAGTCGGCCCGTCACAGCAGAGCTGCGAGCCAAACTATTTTGCTTCTGCTCGCGACTCTCCTGACCATTCCCTCGTTGAGTGCGCTCGGCGCTCCCCGACGATTGGTTTTGGCGCTGGATAGCATCGCATATCGCGACGTGAAAGCGTTGCAGGAAGGCATCACCTACAAAGATCGGCACGGCAAATTGTGTCAGCTACAGGGTTTTCATCAGGGCTATTTCCCGGTCAGCCGCCTGGTCTCAACCTTTCCCTCCGCCAGCGATGTTGCTTGGACTGAGATTTTCGGCAATCGCCCGCTACCCGGATACCAGCGCACCTACTTCAGCATTGCGGCAAACCAGGAGATATGGATGAACGGGGTGACCAGTTCCATGGAGTACGAAAAGCAGATGACTTGGCGGGTGAATAGCAGCGTTCACAATGCCATGGGTTATGTCCGTCCGCGCAAGACCTTTCAATACGAGGCAGATAAATTGGTAGAGGATTTTCTCAACACCACCAGCCCGGACGCGAACTACTACGCGTATTTTGTCTCGACCGACTCCGCCCAGCACATGGCGTGCGACATTTTTACCATGCTGGCCACGCTGGATAAAAAGCTGACGGAACTGCGCGCGCGCTACCTGGCACGCGAGGGACGGGAACTTGAAGTTTTAATCCTGTCGGATCACGCGAATAACCATACCGGCGCCGGCCAGCGGGTCCAGATTCGGAGTTATTTGAAAAAGGCGGGATATCGGATCACGAAATCCCTGCTTCAGCCCAAGGATGTGGTGCTGCCAACGGCCGGGATCGAGTCCTGGGTGGAACTCCACAATCAGCCTGCCGAAACCGAACAACTGGTGGAACTCCTCTCGCACCTGCAAGGCGTGGACGTATTGTCGGCTCAGATTCCCGGTGAAACCAATCGCTTCATCGTCATGAACTCAAAGGGCGAACGGGCCAGTATCGCATGGGATACCGCCAATAACTCTTTCCGCTATGCCCCCGAATCAGGCGATCCCCTCAACTACCGCCCGGTGCTCGTAACGCTCGCCCAAAAAGGGCAGTTGGATGTCAATGGGTATGCCGCGTCCGATGCTTGGATGGCTGAAACCCTGCCCCTTCGGTATCCGCTGGCACTGGAGCGCATTGCCTGGGGCCACACCCGGGCCGCCCTCAATCCCGCGACCATTCTCATCAGCTTGAACGACGGTTATGTCCATGCGGATTGGCTGGTTCGAGCCGCCAGCCGGTTAGCCAGATTCGGAGGTACTCATGGGGGATTGGATGACCTCGACTCGAACGGTATGCTGCTGAGCAGTTTTGCCCCCACCCAGGATACTTCCACCCGCCGCGTGGCGTCGTGTTATGGTGGTTTTGCGGGGCTTCGCGAATATCGGACGAACGAACTGGGAGCCGAATGGATCACCGCCAAAGCCCAAGCCCTGACCCTCCTGCCCCGTGGATCGCTGGATTGGGGGAAATACACATTTTCGGGCGACCAAGTTTTTCTGCATGTTTGGACGCCAGGCTTCTCCCAACACAACCGTAATGCCTCGGTTGAAGTGAGGCTCGGCAAAGTCCTGCCTTTATCCAACGTGCTGACGCTGTGGGGATGCCTCGGAACAATCCAGACACGCAAACAGCACCTCATGCTCAAATCGCCAGTGGCGTTTTCGACTACCTCAACGTGCGAGCACCTCTATCCGCTCCCACCGGATCTGCTGCTGGAGCCACACCAAACATACCAGTTGTCGGGTCGGATTCCTGCTCAAACAAACGCCGTCGGACGCTTCAAATTCACCTTTCGCACCGATGACCGTGGCCAGCCCGTGCCTTACTGAGTGTTGCAGGGACTATCTGGTCGCTGGTAGGTGACGAGCAGCGCGGTTGGCCATGAAAAATAATCCCCCAGAACGGAACGCCAATAATGCCGGATTGATTTTTGTCCGGGCTATGCATAAAGTACTCCCATGCCAGAAACACTGGAACCATTGGTGTTACCCGACATCAATCATACGACCGACACCGATTCCAAGGATGCCTTGGAACCGGGGTATCTGGTTATATGCTGGAATGATCCCGTAAATTTCATGACGTACGTCACCCATGTCTTCCAAACCGTGTTTGGTTGGACCCGCCAAAAGGCGGAAATCCACATGCGCGAGGTACATGCTAATGGGAAGAGCGTCCTGGTCCGCGAGGGCTTGGAAAAATCGGAACATTACGTTCACCAATTGCAGAGCTACAGCCTGCACGCCACCATGGAGCGTGCCGAATGAGGTTACTGCGACGCACCGAGACGGCGCTGGTGTTCCAATTGGGCAAGAAGGAAGCGCCCTTGCTGTTGGAGGTGCTCAGCCGTTACCCGGTGCTGAGCACCGGCTATCAACCGTTGAGCAAACACGCGCCCCGCGAGGAAGCAAAACAACGGGCGGATCAGCAGATGCTGGAGGAGGCGCTCGCGGTGCAGAAAGCCGAGAACCGCCTGCGGTTGGCAAAGTTCCTGGGCCTACCGGAGCGGTTCAAACCCAACGCCGCCGGGTGCAAATTCACGCTGGAACTCAGCGAGGTGGAATGGTTCCTGCAAATATTGAATGATTTGCGCGTGGGCAGTTGGTATGCCGCCGGCGCGCCGGAGGATTTGGATGCCAATAAGCTCGAAATCAGCGAAAAGACGCTGCCGCATCTCTGGGCGATGGATGTGAGCGGGTTCTTCCAAGCGAATATCCTGGAGGCATTGGAATAAATTTAACCGATGACAGACCCGATGCGTCTATGATATTGAAACCGCGCACGCAGCATGGCATTTGATCCGAATAAAGATATGAACGAAGGCGCCAAAGGGCAACCCCGGCCCTTCGGACGCTTTTATTTGCATGAGTTGATCAATAGCGGCGGCATGGCGGATATCTGGGTGGCCACCGACGCGCAAGGGCAGACATACGCGCTGCGCCGGATGCATGACAAATTCCGGTTTAATTTCATCGCTCGCGGGCGGTTCACCCGCGGGTGCGAGATTCTGGCGTCGTTGCCGCCCCATGAGGGGATCGTAAGGTATCTGGACCACGGCAAAATGGAGAGCACGCTGTACCTGCTGATGGAGTACGTGGAAAGCTCGAACCTGAAATTGTTGCAGGCGCGCAATGACCCGCTGTTTTCGGAGAATATCGCGAATATCCTGATTGATATGTCCGTCGCGCTGGAACACATGCACGACAATCATGTGATGCACCTGGATTTCAAGCCGGAGAATGTCATCATGACCCGCAGCGGGGCGATCCGGCTGGTGGATTTCGACCTTTGCCAACCCATTCCGGAGAAACCCAAGAAAACCTCGCGCAACCCCGGCACCCCGCACTACATGGCCCCGGAACAATTGCAGCGCAAACCGATGGATCATCGCGCGGATATCTTTGCATTCGGCGTCACAGCATACGAGTTGCTGACGTATCAGAAGCCGTTCCCCGGCGAAACCCCGGATGAAGTATTACGCCGCCAGTTAGCCCGCACCGATTCGTTCATTGCCCCGCGCGAATTAAATCCGGACATACCCGCCACCCTGGAAAAGGTAATCCTGCGGTGTCTGGATAATGATCCGGATAAGCGTTACCCCATCATGAGCAGCGTGGTGCATGAGCTGAAGTCCGCACTGTATGTCAGTTAAGCATTTGCGGCCCGCCCAGCGAACCCAGCCAATCCCATGAGCATCGCTCCGAGCGACATAACCATTGCGGTGACGGTGTATAACCGGCGGGATTACATCCTGAAAGCGGTGGAGAGCGCGCTATCGCAAACCGTGCCAGTGCGCGTGATGGTGGTGGAAGACTGCGGCCCCGATGCGAGCCTGCGCGACTTGGTGCTGGCGAAGTTCGGGGATCGTATCACGTACTATCGCAGCCCGGTGCGGCACGGATTGTTCGGCAACTGGAACACCTGCCTGGAACAATGCCCGACGCCGTGGTTATCCATCCTCCACGACGACGATTACCTGGCCACGGACTTCATTGAAAACGCCATCCGCCTCGCGTCGGCCTTCCCGGATCGCGGTTTCTATTGCGGGCGCGGGCGTTACACGGATCAAACGGGCCAGGAGCATGGTTTTGGCTGTCCGCCGCTGTCCAAGGAGATGGAGGAACTGGATATGAACCAGTTTGCCGACCTAAATCTGACGTTGTTTCCCGGCACGTTGTTCCGTCCCAAGGACGCGAAGTCGCTGGGCGGCTTCCGCACCACGTCGCTGTTCTGCGGCGACTGGGAAATGTGGTTCAACCTGGCCTATCACTATGGCGGGGCGCGCACCAATGCCTGCATGGCGTTTGCGCGCAGCCATTTTCACGCCGAGCGCGGCACCACCAAGATTGAACTGCGCGGGCTGAAATTCTGTGTGGACTTCGTACAAGCCAAACGCAACTACCATTTGCTGCATCTGCGGGATTCAAAGGCGCGTTTCGACCGCGCCCGGCATCTGTCGCTGAACATCTTTCCGGCCAATGCCCTGCTTCGGCATGGGGCCGGATTCTCCCCGCGCATGTTGAAATATAATTGCGGAGTTTTTTTGCAAGCGCCACCCGAAACGTTTTCCCGTTCCTTGCTGAAAGGGTGCATCCGCCTGCTCGGCTGGCGCGGAGTCAAACTGTGCTCGCAAGTTTACCGAGCCGTGAAACGCCGCTAGCCACGTCCCGCAGACCGGCAACCAGATTGCGCCGGTTATTTTCCCGCGCTATCCCGGGATTCCAGTTTTCGCAACGCATCCCGGACTTGGGCCGCCTTCTCGTAATTCTCGTTCTGCAAGGCATCTGCCAGCGCCTGCTCCAAACGCTCGCGTTGGGAAAGCGGGCGCTTGGCGCGCAAGTCCGACAGCCAATCCTCCAACGATAGAATTTCCGCTGAATTATCCGCCAGGTCCGGCCGATCCGTTTCCCGGAAGAACCCGCGTAAATCCTCAATGCCTTCCTCCATGATGCGGATGGCCTCGGGATAGTCTTCCGTCGCCAGCACCTGCGCCGCCAAGGCGCGCGTGTGAATCATTACCACTTGGGGACGGAATTGAATCAGGCCCCAAGCCATCTCATCCGACTCGGCGTGCTCGTTGACAAAATTGAAGACTTCCAGATTGCGCTCCGTATCCCGCACCACCCCGCTGAAATCATTGAGTTGCAGCAGGCAAATACACCGGTGATGATATTGCAGCGCCTCCATCTGCAGGCGGGAGCAATCCTCGCCGGACAACGTGAAATCTTCGACATTGCCATCATGCTCCTGCTGGTGTTTTGCCAGGCGCTTGGCAAAAAACTCCCAAAGCGAAGGACACCCATTGGGGCGCTTTCCATCGGGCCGCCCCTCGACATTCATTTGGAGCAGTCCCAGATCCACGCGCAATTGAATTTTTTCCAGACCATCCGCCGCGACAAACCGCCGGACCATGACTTGTCCGGGCTGGTATTCCCAGCCATCTAGCAGTTGCGAAATGTCAAAACTCATGGCGATAATATGCAATCCAACCGGTCGCAAGTCAAAGGGTTGTTACGTGGACACCGGCGGTTTGGCTTTATGCCGGTCGTGATAGTGGGTATGCCGGAAGAGCCGATGGCGATTAATCCAGAGGTAGATCAAAATAAAGATATTCAGCAGCAGCAACCCCAGCATCAGCCAGGTGAAATGGTTCATCAGCTTGACGATTTCCATCGGGATGAAGATCGCAGATTCCGCAATCGCCAGATAGGCCGCCCAATAATACCGCAGGAACAGCCCAACTCCCTCGACCATGGCGAGCAACGCATAACTTAATATGCCGCCGGCCACCCACAACATGTTGGATTCCGTGATGGTGGATAACCATTTAAACGTACCGTCAAAGGCATGGAGTTTGGGGTCCTGATGAAACGTCAGCAACACGATGCTGAACGCCTCATGCAGGTCATCATCCGATAAACAGTACACCGCCCAAGCCACCAGAAAAAAGAAGAGTCCCTTGCCCAGTTTAAACGAGGCAATGCCGGACAAAGCCGCCGTGCGGTGGCCTTGCCCGTCCTGAGTGGCGTCCTGCGTTTTGCTCTCGTTCATCCGTATTCACGGGCAACCCGCCCGCGTATAAACATCAAGTTACTGAAGCTTTTGCAGCAGCAACGGCAGCAGATCGTCAATCTTGACGCGCTCCTGCTTCTGCGTGTCGCGATCGCGCAGCGTCACGGTATCCTTCAACTCCGGGGTTTCACCCAGCGTATCGAAGTCAATGGTGACACCAAACGGCGTGCCAGCCTCGTCCTGGCGCGCATACCGCCGGCCAATCGAGCCGGCCTCGTCGTAAAAGGCGGTCATCTTCACCCGCAACTGATTATAGATCGCGCGCGCCTTGGCCACGAGTTCCGGCTTATTCTTGAGCAGGGGGAATATCCCGACTTTGACGGGTGCCACGCGCGGATGAAACTTCATCACTACGCGCACTTCCTTTTTGCCCTTTTCATCCACGGTCTCCTCTTCGGAATAGGCGTTGCAGAGCAGCGCCAGGATCAGGCGATCCACCCCGGCGGAGGGTTCGATGACGTGCGGGATGAACAATCCCTTCGCGAGTTTCTCGAAATAGGTCTTGGTTTCGGCTTCTGCTTGCGCCTGGGCCTCTGCCTCGACGACTCCTTTTTTAATAAAGCCCGCGCGTTTGGCCGCGAGGAATTGGTCGCGCAACGCCTGCTTGCGGGTGTCGTCCAGCTTGGTCCAGGTCTGGCGCACTTCCTCGTCAAAGACTTCCATGCCTTTGCCGCTGTGTTTCTGGTGCTGCGTCAAATCAAAGTCACCGCGCGCCGCAATGCCTTCCAGTTCTTGCGTGCCGAACGGGAACTTATACAGCAAATCCACCGTGGCCCGGGCGTAATGCGCCAACTCCTCCGGTTTCTGCCAATACTCCTCCAACGACGTGCGCGGCAAACCAATGCTTTCGTAAAAGCTCAGGCGCTCTTCCACCCAATACTTGTGCCACATCTGCCAACCCCAGTTGGGCTTCGGTTCGCCCGGGTGCCCTGCCCCACTGACGCTGGCCACCTCGCCCACCTGGGCCGCCACCGTTTCATCCGGTTTGATGAAGAACTCCAGCTCCATTTGCTCAAACTCGCGCGAGCGGAATGTGAAGTTACGCGGCGTGACTTCGTTCCGAAACGCCTTGCCCATTTGCCCAATGCCAAACGGCACCTTCTGCCGCGACGTTTCCACCACGTTCTTGAACTGCGCGAAGATGGCTTGCGCGGTTTCCGGCCGCAGAAAGGCCACATTCTCCTCGTCCGCCACCGGCCCCACGTACGTCTTGAACATCAGGTTGAAGGGACGCGGCTCCGTCAGGAGCGAGCCATTCTCCGGGTTGAAGCGCTGGGAGTTTTCCACTTTTTCCATGCGCTCGCCCTGCAACTGCACATTCTGCAGCCCGCGCATCTGGTAGAACACCGTGGCGGTTTTGCGAGCGCTTTCCGGCGGTTTGCCAACCGGCAACAACACCGCATACGGCTCATTGTTCTCTTTGCCGGAAACCGCGTCCTTGGCGCCCGTGTAATAATAGGCGAGGCCGGATTGCGGATCAATCTGGTCAGCGCGAAAACGCTTCTTGGTCAGCAAGCAATCGCACATGGGATCACAAAAGGTGTCCACATGCCCCGAGGCGCGCCAAATCTTCGGATGCATGATGATCGTGGCCTCCAAGCCAACGACGTCATCCCGGAGGTGCACCATCGAGCGCCACCAAAGGTCTTTGACATTCCGCTTCAGTTCCGCCCCGAGTGGGCCGTAATCCCAAAAACCATTAATGCCACCGTAGATTTCGGAAGATTGGTAGACGAATCCCCGGCGTTTGCAGAGGGAAACGATCTTTTCCATCAATTCATTTTGTTTCGGTTCAGCCATAAATTTAAGCGGGGAGTTTCCGGCAGGCGTGCCAGGATGTCAAGGCGAGCGTGTTTTTTGCTTCAAACCCATCCGGTTGTCATACGTGCCGAGTTTAATGGGATCATGCTCCGGCCGGGGCAACTCATTGGCCAGAGTGGATTTACGGGTCTCGGCCTGGACGGCGTGGGCGGTGTTGGGGAACCGCTCAATCAGCCGTTGAAGGGCAGCCTTCGCCGCCTCAAGGTTCCGGCCAACCCGCACCTGCATATCCGCCAGCACATGGTAATAATGCGCCACTTGCTTCACCGGCAGATGCTCACAATGAATCAGCGCTTCCATTTGCTCCACCGCCAAGTCCAAGCGATCCAATTCTTCCGCGTACAACCGTGCCAGCCGTTCCCGCGCGTCGGTGTCCGCCGGATGCTCGGTCAAGTGCGCCACCCATTCGGCGGCGGCCTCGTTGGGTTCCTTGGACTTGACGACGTCTTCCGCCGCAATGGCCACCTTGCGCAAGCCCATGTCTTTCACCCACGGCGTCAAAGTCACGGTTTTGCCATGCTGCTTCTCGTCCAACATCTCGGCGGTGGGCAAATGAGCGATGCGCTGGCGGGCCTGCATGGCAAACTCCGTATCGGGAAAACGCTCAATGATTTGTTCCATCGCCTGGCGGGCGGCTTCGATATCGTGCGCGACGCTCAATTGCCAATCCGCCAGGCTGGCGAGCGCCAAAGCAATGGTGGCCGGCGGATGCCCCGGTTGGTTACACAAACGCAGGATAGTAATCTCCGCCAACGCTAGGTCCCGCAAGTTCTCCGCTTGGATCTCCGCCAGCAGCATCTGCCCGGTGACATCCTGCGGGAACTGTTGCAATTGCATCTGCACTTCATGGATTGCGGCTTGGAAAAGCCCCTGCTGCCGGCGCGCCATGGCGACGGAATACAGCGGCTCGGGATCCGGCGGTTCATCGCTGCCGGTGAACATCTCCCCCAGCGGCTTGGCAAACAACCCAATGATCGAAGGCCCCCAGAGGATGGCCAGCATCAAAGCAAAGACACACCCGGCGAGAAGGGAGAATATTTCCGTGATTCCGCCCATCCCGGCCTTGGTGGTGTACACCATGGCTCCCAGTATCACCACCGAAAGTCCGATACGCATCACCCAGCGCGCCTGGTCCACACTGCGCCTGAAGCTCCACCACGCCACCACGCCGCACAACAGCAGCGCGGAGATCAAGATCAGCGTGCCGCGAATGGCATGGGCGGTGGTTTCTTCCATGCGTTACGGCTTCTTCTCCAGTTCAAACGTCAGCCGCGTGCGGCGTTTATCCTGGACATTGACAATCTGCATTTCCTCCAACTGCCACTGGCCGTCCACCTTTTTGAAGCTGTTCAACTGAAATTCCTTGAGCGCCTTGCCAGCCGCATCGTACGCATCGGCCTGAATGATGCCACCGGTCTCCGTATCCACCCACGCCAGAACCCGTCCGTACCCCAACGAGGTTCCCGTCGGGCTGGGCCGGGATTCCAGCACCTGACAGGCACGTCCGCGCTTCAGTTCCTTCTTGATGAGCACCTGCTGCGGCCAATGCAGGAATTCCAGCCCCAAATCCCCGAGCAGAAAATCGCTTTCGCCCAACGGCTCCGCCGCGCCCGCCACGCGCGTACCCGCTTCCATCACCACCGCATAGGCGTTCGTGGAACCAAACTGATGCGTGATGGCATAAACGCGGGAAAGGTCCGTATTGTCCGGAAAAAGTAAGCGATACGTGGCGCGCCAACCATTGGTGATCGGAAACGTGGTAAAGACAAATGATACTTGCCGCATATCCTGACCGGAACGTTTCAGCTTCATCACGCCGCGCAACTCCACCCGCTCCGGCACCCGCACGGCGCGCAATTCAGCGGCAAGCGTTTGACCGGCAACGGGATCATTCAGTAACACTTCCGGCGGGGAAGTTGCCGCGCCAAATCCGCGCTCCGCAAGGCAGAACCAGACGCAACAAAGGACCATCTGGCCTAAACGATTTCGCAACGTGTTATCCATTGCCCCGATAGTTACATTGACTGCGTGCCGGTTCAAGCATGAGATTCCAGTATTTGCCCGATTTGCAGTATTGATTTACGGAACGTTCCAGCCCACAGTCGCCGGGTGCCTGGTGCGGGCAATCCGGTTCATGACTGGCCCCCCGCCAGACAACGATATCATGTGGGTGAAGCGTTTAAATGACGAATTCGGCAGTGTGAGGCTTGGCTGCGCCGGGTTGCCATCCTCAAGGCATTGCGCTGGCTCAGTCCGCCAAGAGGTGGGATCGCATTTTGATGTCGTGAAGTGCCAGCCCTGCATCACCATGGATAGCTTCCCGCATATGTCCAACAAACTCAGGAATCCTTGATTACTCATGACCGCATACCAAATTTTACAAGCAACATTACGCAGCACGCCCAAAACCTGGCTGGTGACCGGAAGCGCCGGCTTCATCGGCAGCAATTTGGTCGAAACCCTGCTGCGCCTGGACCAGCGCGTGGTCGGCCTGGATAATTTCGCCACCGGCTACCGCAAGAACCTCGATCAGGTCCAAGCCAAGGTAACGCCCGCGCAGTGGCAGTGTTTTCAATTCAAGGAAGGCGATATTCGGAATGCGGCGGCGTGTCAGGATGCCTGCCTGGGAGTGGATTACGTGTTGCACCAGGGCGCACTCGGTTCCGTGCCGCGGTCCATCGCCGAACCGCTGGTGAGCCACGATGCCAATGTGACCGGCACTCTGAACATGCTGCTGGCCGCCCGCGACCAGCGGGTCCGCCGCGTGGTCTTCGCCTCCAGCAGTTCCATCTACGGCGACCATCCCGGCCTGCCGAAGGTCGAGGACAAGATCGGCACTCCGCTCTCCCCCTATGCGGCCACCAAATGGATGGATGAAATTTATGCCGGCGTCTGCGCGCTCAACTACGGACTGGAAACCGTGGGATTGCGCTACTTCAATGTATTTGGCCAGCGCCAGGACCCGGATGGCGCTTATGCCGCCGTCATCCCCAAGTGGATCGCCACGATGCTCAAGGGGGAGGATGTGTTCATCAATGGCGACGGCGAAACGAGCCGCGATTTTTGTTATATCGCCAATGTGGTGCAGGCCAATCTGCTGGCGGCCACCGCAGCGAACCCGGACGCCGTGAACCAGGCGTACAACGTCGCTGTGGGCGAACGCACCACCCTGAACCAATTATTTCACTATTTGCGGGAGAAACTCCAGCACGCCCGGCCCGGCCTGAAAATCGCCGATCCGGTGTACCGCGAATTCCGGGATGGCGACGTGCGCCATTCGCTGGCGGATATTTCCAAGGCCCAAACCCGGCTCGGCTACGTGCCCACGCACTCACTTTCCGCCGGATTGGACGAGGCGCTGGCATGGTACCAATTGAACGTGGGATGAACCACGCGGGGCAACCAGCGGCCCAGGGGAACGCAAGATTGCTTTTTGCCATTGGCGAAACCGCTGCTACGTTTGGCCATGTTGTTGCAGGAAGAACAGATCACCACGGCGGCGGCAGACCATGAAACATCCGCACAGATGAAACCGAAAGTGCCCATGACCGACAAGCAGAGCGAACGCGACCATCGGGATATCCGCATTGACAAGGTCGGCGTGCGCGGCCTGCGTTTCCCCATCCAGGTGCTGGATAAATCGCGCGCCCTCCAGAACACCATCGCCACCATCGGCATGTTCGTGGATCTGCCCAAGGAATTCAAGGGCACCCACATGAGTCGGTTTATCGAGGTGCTGAATGCCCACGGCAACATCGTGCATGTGGACAACATTCCGGACATCCTCTTTGCCATGCAGAAGAAGCTGCACTCGGCCACCGCGCACCTGGAGATGGAGTTCCCCTATTTCATGACCAAGCAAGCGCCCGTGTCCCGCATGGAAGGCCTGATGGATTACACCGCCCGCTTCGATGCCGCCGCCTGCGGCGAGGAAATTGATTTCAAGCTCACGGTGAAGGTGCCGGTGACCACCCTGTGCCCCTGCTCCAAGGCCATCAGCCAGTACAGCGCGCATAACCAGCGCGGGGTGGTCACCGTGGCCATCCGCTCCCGGAATTCCATCTGGATTGAGGATTTGATCGCCATGGTGGAAAGCTCCGCCAGTTCGGAACTCTATTCATTGCTCAAACGGCAGGATGAAAAAGCCGTCACCGAACGGGCGTACGAGAACCCGGTGTTTGTGGAGGACCTCGTGCGGAACGTGGCGCTCAAGCTCAACGCCCATCCGGACGTCACGTGGTACCGCGTCGAAGCGGAGAACTACGAGAGTATCCACAACCACAACGCCTACGCCTGCATCGAGAAGGGCTAACAGCGCGGCTCAGCGGAGCACGTGTCCTTCAATGCTGCACGCGGGCCGATCGGCCATCGTCCCCAATATATACGTGCCGCCGTCCGGGCATTCGGGCTTGTTCTTGATGTACTTGTCGAAGCCAATGAGGTCTTCCCAGTCAGGGGCATCCTGCAAGCGCTTCTTGTTTTCCAACGCCCACTGTTCCTTGGCACCATCCAACTGGCGCAGATTATTAATGCAGGCGTTGCGGACCGCCGGGGAACCACTGCCTTTGGTCTTCCAGAAAATGCCGCCGATCTGGCGGGCTTGCTGCTCGATATCCCCCGCCTCGTAAAGCCCCGCATAGACGGCCTTCCATTGGTTGTCGCCGCGATACACGCGATACATCACCCCGAGCGTTAGATTGGTCTTCAGCGTCCCGCGGGTCAGGTCCATCGTGGTGCGCGCTTTGACCAGCCAGAACTTATCCTCACTCTCCGGTCCGCTGATCGGCGCCCAGCCCGGCGCGCCCACTTCCACCACCTCATTGGTAAAGTCCTTGCCGATTTTAAACGGCGTCTTGCTCATGAGCTTGACCATCGTATCGGGCGCAGTTTGGCCCAGCACGGCTTTCATCTCCTTGAGGGTTGGGTGATCGGCGTCCTTGCCGGAGGTTTCCGCCGCCGCGAGCCACCCAACCGGCCAAAGCAGGCCCAGCAGCGCCACGCGTTGCAGCCAGCGACGGGCCGAACGGCTCGCGCAACCGGTATTGGAATCAGTAAGGAATTGCTTCATAAGTTAATCATCCATGGTTCAACCGCCCAGAACTATCCTAAAGCCATAACTGCTGCGCGCCCGAGAGGTATCACTGGCGCGATAGGAAGCGAGCAGATACGCGGGATCATCCGTGCGCCAGGAAGCGCCCCGCAATAACTGGCCCACCCACGGAGCCAACACCGGCCACGGAAAGCAGCCGTCCGGTTGCTTCCGGCGTTCCTGCTCCAGCGATTGCCCCGCCACATACTCCATGGATAGAAACGCGAGCCCTTCGCCCGGCAGATGGTGAAAATCGTGAATGCGCACAATGCGCGGATGCGTCAACCGCCGGGCGCGGATGGTTTCCCGGCGCAACCCGGCCAGGGCTTCCGGGTCATTCTGCATCAGGGGCGAGACAAACTTGAGGGCGACGGCCTCCTGCAACTGCTCATCCTCCGCCAGCCAGACCACGCCCATCCCGCCCTGGCCAATTTGTTTGACCAGTTTGAACCGCCCCGCGCCAACCAGTTGGCCGGGCACAAACGGATTCAGCGCAAGATTCATCCCGTTGCCTTTCCGCACGCACTCTGGCGAAACCATCCCGAAAATACGAGCACAAAGTACACCGTCCTAAGCCACGATATTTGAGCAGCCCAAGTACACTCGCGCTCTCTCCAGTGGACGGCATAAATCCAAAGCGGTGTCGCCCGCCGCCCCCTTTTCCCCCTTTGGTTGCCACCGCACTCCAAATTTTCCCGCGCCGGGCGGGGGCGGGGCGTCCGGCGGCGATTTGACAGGAATCGTGGTTCTGCGTATGTTGATCGTAGCGTCCCTGCGTCAAATTTGCGTCTTATGCTGCGGCCCCAGCGAACCACGGTGAACGGTGAGCGCGTCCGGGAACCCCGGATGAGCGCCCCTGCCCTGTTCCCCGGC
>JBAXGN010000048.1 GCA_037139415.1 Verrucomicrobiota bacterium
CACTCCCGACCATTGGCACGCGGTGCAAACCATCATGGCGGCCCGGGCCGGCAAAGACATCTACTGCCAGAAGCCGCTCGGGCTCACCGTCCGGGACGGCCAGGAAATGATCGCCGCCGTCCGCCAACATAAGCGCATCCTGCAAACCGGCAGCCAGTGGCGATCCACGCCTCTCATGCGCCAGGCCTGCGAACTCATCCTCAACGGCCGCCTGGGCAAACTTCAGCGCATTGAATCCTTCGTCGCCCCCAATAACTTCACCGGTCCCGGCCCCGGCTGGAAGGAAATGCCTGTGCCGGAAGGATTCGATTACAATTTCTGGCTGGGGCCCGCCCCCACGGCCCCCTTCCACAAGGACCGCTGTTTCTACCGCTTCCGTTTCATCAAGGATTACAGCGGCGGCCAGACCACCAACTTCGGCCATCACTCCAACGGCGTGGTGCAATGGGCACTTGGGGACGGTCCCCTGCCCGTCGAGTTCGAGGATGCCGGCAGCGAATATCCCGAACCCGGCGACCTGTTCACGACCCCCACCAAGGTTTCCTTCCGCGCCCGGTACGCCAGCGGCGTGGAACTGTTCTGCCACACGGATAAACGCAGCTTTGGCGCCCGCTTCGAGGGCACCGATGGCTGGCTGGAACTCGGCACCCGGAAACTCGAAACCAGTCCGGCCATCCTCAAGGATTCCGTGATTGGCCCGGACGAAAAGCGGCTCTACATCAGCGAAAACCATTACCGCAACTTCCTCGACTGCGTGAAATCGCGCAAAGACGGCGCGGAACCGGTGGAAACCGGACACCGCGTCTCCGCCCTGTGCCACTTGGCCAACATCGCCATGCAGCTCAAGCGGAAATTCAAGTTCGACCCGAAGACCGAGCAAATCTTGGGCGACGCCGAGGCCGCAAGCCTGTTGAGCCGTCCCATGCGCGCGCCTTGGAAGTATTGAGGCGCCAAACCGGGGGACAGATAAAGCCGAGATCAAAAATCAAACCCGAAGGGTTTGCAGTCAGCCGCGCTCACTACAACGTGTGATCGCTGACGGTGCAGGTGGGCTTGTTGCTCAAAGTATTCAGCGTGTAGGTCCCGCCCAGAGGACAACTGAGCGGCCATGGAACGTATTTGTCGGTGCCGGCCAGATCGGTCATGGCCGGCGTATCCTTGGCGGTCTTGTGGTTTGCAAGCGCCCACTGTTCCTTGGCCCCATCGAGCTGGTGCAGATTACTGATGCATTGGCCTTTTCTGTGATCCGTGTGGTGTTCATTCAGGAACAGATCGGGACAATATAGGAGAACTACCAAACACGCTCCTGCCATCCCTGTCCAGTAGCCAATCTGCGCATGGGACCGGCCTTGCAGTAGTTCGGGGAGCCGGCGAATCCGGTAGTTTGCAACCGCCGCCAACACGACCGCCGCCAGACCGACCACAAAGGACAACATATCCAGCAGCACTGGCGACCATGACCCGTGCGGGCCAAGCCGAGCCAGGATAAATGAAACCCCAAGTAACAGGATACTGCCACCCCCCAGTATAAGGCTGGCGCGGGCTAGGCGGGAGACGCGGGAAGCGTTCGCGGGTACTGCTGGTTCGGTTTCTTTCATAGGTCCTATTCAGTAATTTCCCAAGGCTCCCCGTCAAGCGCCAATCTGGAAAAACGGGCTTCCCCCCAATCCACATAAAAAGAGCGCCGGTGAGGGCGCTCGGTGTTGAGATCGTCGGGGGATAATTCCCAAGGTTCTGTTACCCACTTGGAGGTGTCCAGCAAGTGACCTTCAATCTCCCTTTTACTCGTTCCGAACGACCTTTTACTCGCTTTTTACGACCTTTTACACGTTCTGAACGAGCTTTTTGACGTTCTGAACGAGCTTTAACTCGTTAATTATGAAATTTAACCCGTTCCGAACGACCTTTTACCTGTTCGGAACGGGAATTAATTGGCCCAAAACCACCTTTTCTCACTTTTTACGAGTTTTAACTCGTTCCGAACGTGTTTTAACTCGTTCCAAATGACCTTTTACTCGTTTTGAACGACCTTTTTCTAGTGTCCAGCCAGGGCTGGATGGCAAGGCAGCCGGGCCTGGCTGATCCGCCAGGAGACGATATACCCAGGGGCACTACGCTGATTGTGGATGACCTGCACAGGCTTTCCAGGGAAGATGGGGTGACTGCTCTATGGGGGTAACACCCCATAGCAAAAAGCCCGGGCGCGGCTTACTGTGTTCATTGTGATTGAAACCAAAACACCGTAATCAAAAGAAAAATGAAAATGAAAATAAAATCAAATTACTCGTTCGTGAGCTTAGCCGCCACGGGCAAAACGCTTAAAACACTTGCATGGATTTTTGCCCTCGGCACGTTGCCCATGGCCGCGCCGGCTGCGGAACCCGCCACCCATGATGATTTTCGAGCAATCCAACAATCGGTAGAGCTCATTGGCCTGGAGGTCAAGGATTCTCAGAACCAACCGCTGGGAAAAATCAAAGACCTCGCCCTGGACCTGGAAAATGGACGCATTGTTGAGGTGATCGTGGCCTCGGGCGGCTTTCTTGGCTGGGGGCAACGAATCGTCGCGGTGCCGCCTGGCGCATTTGAATTTGACGTGGCCGGTGAAACGGTCAGCCTCAACGTGTCCAAGGCGAAATTCCAGGCCGCGACTGCCTTCTCGCTGTCCAAGTGGGAGGAGCACTGCCAGAGCCCGCGCGTGGCAGCGGCTTATCGCTATTTCGGCCAGGAACCTTACTTTGCGGCGGACGGCAAGAACAGCCAGACGGGCAATACCGCCACCGAACCCCTGGGCTATTTCCAACGTTCCAGCGAGCTCATTGGCCTCCCTGTCAATAACGCGTCGGACAAGCGGCTGGGCACGGTAAACGCCTTCATGTTCGATCTTCGACAAGGATATGTCATCCACACCGTCGTCCAGGCTTCCGGAGTTTTCCCGACCAAGAGCATCATCCAAACCCGCGCGTTACGTTTCAATGCCACGCACGACGCGCTGTGTCTTGACATCTCCACCCAGGCTTTCCGCGACCGGCCTCGTTTTCAGTGGACCGAGAACCCAGGTTCTGGCGATTTTAAACAGGAAGCGTATGTAAACCGTAAAGTGGCGGCCAACCTTGGCACCAATACCAAGCAAAATGTGGACGAAGGCATTGTGAGTTCCTATATCCCGCTGGCGCAAGGCACCAGCTTTCGCGATGTGGACAAAACCCACCGCATTTACTCCGCCATGCAGGCGGATGCCAGCCTGTCAAAGAACGCCCAGAACGTGGAAGTCGGCACCCTTAACGGGCGAACCACCTTGCGTGGCCATGTCAACAGCGAAGCCGGCAAACGTGCTATTGGCGATATCGCGGAACAGGCTGGGAAACCGGAAAACGTGAGTAACCTGCTGGAAGTGCGACCGGTTCCCCTCACCTACAACGCGAACTAGGCCGATTGAAATTCCCACCTGATCAAAGGTGGCCTAAGATCAGGCATAGGAATATTCAAATCGAATGAACGGATGACGGGTTTTGGTGATAGCCAATCGGCTTGCCAAAACCCGTCTGCTTTGCGATTCCAGCAGCGAAAAAAACAGACAGAAGCTTACCGTAACGCGACCAGTGAAATCCTGCGCCGCTCTCCAGCCACGGCGACCAGAGCTAAAACCTAGCCCAGACCTGACCTGAAGCCCGGAAAATGTGGTGCTGAATGAGATTGCCTGGAAAGGTGATTATGGCCCAATCTGGGCTTGGTGAAACTTTATGAAAAGGTCAAGGCGTTCTTTGCCGGCAAAGCGGAACCCGAACATCTACGCACGGGTAAACGCGGCGAGCAGGCTGCCAAGAAATATCTGCAAGGGCAAGGGCTCAAGTTTCTCCTCGCAAATTTTCGATCCGGCAAGGGTGAAATTGACCTGATATTTCGGGAGGCTGACTGCCTTATCTTCGTTGAGGTAAAGACCCGTTCCTCCGAAGACTGGACTCGCCCGGCAGCGGCGGTGAACCTGGACAAGCGGCGCCTCGTCACACAGACAGCCCGTGATTATATGCGCAAATTGAAAGATCCGCGCGTGAAATACCGGTTCGATATCGTGGAGGTGTTGATGAAGGATGGCGCTGTGCGAGAGGTGCGCCATTTACCGGCCGCCTTCCATGCGCCCACTTGGCGGCGGAAGTAGCGGCCGACTACCAGCCCGGCCAATGGCTGACCGTGCATCCAGCCCGGTGTCTCCCGATAGCGTGCGGGGCAGATCATGCAGTGTTTTTCAAGGGGGCGCTTTTTGCGCCGGGCGCGTTGCCATGGTCGTTTTACGAATCCCGCCTTGCGTCATGACCCCACTTATGGCATCTTCGAGCCAGTGTAACGCCTGTAAATGCTTATGAAAAAGATAACGCTTAGTCGCCGTCACTTCATCGGGACTGCCGCAGCCTATACGGGGTTGGCCTGCTTTGCTCCCGCGCTCCAAACACTGGCCGTCGGCAAACGCACGGCAACCGACCAGGTACCCTTGGGGAAAACCGGACTGATGATCAGCCGGCTGGGATTTGGCACCGGCAGCAATAGCGGCAATATTCAGTTTAATCTGGGCAAGGAGGAGTTTATCAAGCTAATCCGCTACGCCTATGACCAGGGTATCACGTATTTCGACGCTGCCCAAAGTTACAAAACCTTCGGCTGGATTGGCGACGCCATCAAGGATTTGCCGCGCGAGAAGGTATTGATTCAGTCCAAAATTGGCGGGCAACCCAAGGATATCCTGGCGGCGATTGACAACCACCGCAAAACCTTCAATACCGACTATGTGGACAGCCTGCTCATTCACTGCATGATCAAGGATGGCTGGACGGACGGGTATAAACGCATCATGGACGGCTTCAACGAGGCCAAGGAGAAAAAGTGGATTCGGTCCAAGGGCGTGTCCTGTCACAGCCTGCCAGCGCTGCGGGCGGCCAATGAATCGTCCTGGACGGAAGTACATTTGGTGCGCGTCAACCCGCAGGCGGTGTGGATTGACGGCCCGGAACAGGCGGTTAACAAATCGGGCGATAATATTGATCCGGTGATGGCCGAACTCAAGGCCATGCACGCCAAGGGCCGTGGCATCATCGGCATGAAGATTATTGGCAATGGCCAATTCACCAACGCCGAAGATCGGGAAAAATCCATCCGCTTCGCCATGTCCCGCCCGGAAATTCACTCGGTGGTGATTGGTTTCAAGAGCAAGGCGGAGATTGATGAAGCCATTCAGCGCATGAATGCCGCGTTGACGTGAAGTGGAGAGTTGAAGCGTCTTCTGCATTTTACACTTGAGCATCGAGGCCATCATGCAAACACTCATCCCATGAATAACCGCATCCAAAAACGTTGGTTTGGAATATTGGCGCTGACCTTACTGCTGGCCATGAGCCATTCGCTGGTCACTGCCGCCGAAGTATTGATTGTGGCGGATGAGTTTCCGGCCATGGAATTACTGGCCGGCCAACTAAAGGCGCAGGAGAAGCTCGAATGCCAGATCGTCGCGCAGACGAATATGCCCGCCCAATTGGACGGTTACCAGGCGGTGGTGGTGTATGTGCATGGGAACCTGAAGGACGCGCCCGCCAAGGCCATCATGGATTACACCCGCAATGGCGGCAAGTTGGTGGCCCTGCACCACACCATCAGTTCCGGCAAGCGCAAGACGACGGATTGGCTGCCATTTCTGGGCGTGGAACTGCCGCAAAAAGAGTTCGCCGTCGGTGGTTATAAATGGATCGAAGGGGTCACGTTGGAGATTGCAAACCTCGCCCCCAGTCATTTTATTACCACAAACAAAATCACTTTTCCCCAAACGGTGACGTACACCCGGCAGGATGTCACCGGCCCGGAACAGTCAGTGACCGGGTTCACCCTGCACGAGACGGAAGTGTACCTGAATCATGTTTGGACCGAACCGCATACGGTGTTACTGGGATTCAAGTACACCGATGCCAAGACGGGTAAAGTCTATATGCAGGACCGGGCCGGGTGGACCAAATCCGCCGGCAAGGGTTACATTGTGTACTTGATGGCCGGCCACAGCGCCCGAGATTTCAAGGATGCCTGCTACGGACGGATGGTGTTAAATGCGGTGATTTACCGGCCCTGAGTTGAATCAAGAGCCGGGGCACCGGCAAACCGGCGTCGCAGGGCGCTGTAGATCATCACCAGTACGAGGGAGATACCCAGGCCGCACACAATGGCAGCCCCCAACGGAAGGTCTTTGCGGGCGGTAACCACCAGGCTGGCGCCACTGGCCAGCGTGGCCACCAGCCACCCCACCAGGAAACGCATCTTGAACGACTTCGCCAGGAACACGGCGCATACTGCTGGGATAATGAGATAGGAAAACACCAGCAATACCCCGCCAATATGCACAAAGCTGGTGACCACCAAACCGAAGAGGATGTAAAACAGGAAATCCCAAGCGATGACCGAAACGCCATCAGCAGCGGCTTTCACTGGATCCAGCGAAATGGCTTGGAATTTGCGGCGAAACACGAAGTGAACGACTCCGACCAGGGCAAACAACGCAATGGTCTGTAATATTTCCCGGCGCGTGACGGTGAGCAGTTCACCCACCAGGGACCGTTGCAGTTCTTCCTGTCCGCCCGTGGTGCGGTTTAACACCAATACCCCGGCAGCAGCGGCGACGACATAGAGAATGCCAATCAACGCCTCTTGGGGAACGCGGTGGTCCAGTTTACGCGTAAAGGTCAGCATCACCGCCCCTACAAAGGTAAACCCGAGCGACAGCGCGTAATTTTGCCAGTCATGAGGATCATATCCGCAGAGTAATCCCAGGCAACTGCCCAATGAGGCGATCTGCGCCAGCGCAAGGTCCACAAAAATGACCTGGCGTTCCACGATATGCAGGCCCAGATACACCAGCAGCCACGGCAGCAGCAGGCAGGCCAGCAAGGGCCATCGCATCAGGGAAAGGATTTCGAGGGTTTCGTTCATATTATTTTCGACAAGTTGGTCTTAGATGTTTGCTGGGTAATTTGGTGAAGGCGACTCACTTGGCCAACGCCTTGGCCAGGGAGTTGATCAGGTAATCCATCAGGACGATATATCCCCCGTCGGTGCCTTTCACGCCGCCCGGAAATTGGGAAACGTCCACGATGCTCGCGCCGGTTTCACTGGCTACTTTTTCGGCCGTGCGCCGGTTGAGATAGGGATCCACGATGATGACATTGGCCTTGTCCTTTTTCATGCGCTCAATCACTGCCGCCAAGTGGGTGGGCGTGGGAGGGATGCCGGGTTTCGGTTCCAGATGTAATTCGATTTTCAATCCGAACCGATCGGCAAAGTATATCCATGAATTATGGTATGCAACAACGTGCCGACCTTCAAACGGACTCAGGGTTTTCTTCCACGCGCCCAATTTCGTCTCAAGCTGGGTGATGAATTTCTTATGGTTATCGCGATAGATCGCGCTATTGCCGGGATCAGCCTGGCAGAAGGCGTCAACGATGTTATTCGCCACGATAGCGGCATTGACCGGGTCCACGAGGTAATGGGGGTTGCCACCGGCATGAATGTCGCCTTGGGATCGGTCCAGAGTGGTCGGCACTTCCTTCATGGCAATCCCGCGATTGCAGGCCACGCGACCGGGGCCGCCAGCAGCGACGCGCGGGTTGCGCGATTGGTCCAGCAACGCGGGCAGCCAGCCGGATTCCAATTCCGCGCCGCCTTCCAGCAGCACTTGGGCGTGATTCAGTTTGAGCACAAAGCTAGGTTTGGCATCCACAAAGTGCGGGTCTTCGGTGGGCCGCGCCAGCACGGAAAGTTCCACCAGGTTGCCGCCGACTTCCCGGGCGATGGCCCCGATATCCGGCGTGGTGGCAACGACATTAAGTTTCGCTTGGGTAGGCAGGCATCCCAAGGCAGTGATTAAGGCAAGTAGAAGAGTTGATTTCATAGCAAACATTGGATGAGGTTAAAGCTTTGGTTAAAATTTATGCGCACCGTGAGCACCCAACAAGAACTCAAATTGGAGCCAGATGGAGTGGGCGTTATCCAGCAAAGCGCGCTCATCATAGTTATATTGCAGCCGGATTTTGGAGAATTCGGTCGGAAACCAAGTGAGGTTGGGGGAAATGCGCCAGCGGGCGGCGCGCTCGGGATCCCGTCCATACATGGATTCATAACGACTCATGCTGGAGTTGACCCAATCGCCGCGCAGCGCGACCACCCAGCCTTTGGTGAATCCCCAGCTAATCTGGGAATACAATCCGTAATCCAGGAGGGTTTCACCCGGCAAGGTTCGCACGGTACTATCGCCAAACACATTTCGTTCCGTGCCATCAATGGCGCCGCTATGGTTCAGGTCATCGGCGGCGTTGGAATAAACCGAGGCGTGGTATTGCCGCCAAATGGTTTCCGTCTGGAAGGAAACAAACGGGAACCCGGCATCCTGATGGGAGGACTTCCATTTCCAATACAGGTCCGCGCCATAAATTCGTGTATAACCGTCCTGGCCGGAAGCATTCGGGCCAAAGGCACCGGAGATGCCAAGCACGAGTGTCTGGCGATCCGCAATATCAAACGAGGCGGTGTAGCGCGGCGAGAAGAGCATGTCACCGAGGGTGTTCACATTACGCGAAAGGTTGGGACGCCCAAGATACACTTGGTTGCCATGATCGTATCGAAAACTGTAAGCGGTGCTGCCGTGGCTGTTTTGCATCCCAAGGAAGAGTTCGGAGTAAAATGGCGTGGGCACCAACCAGGAGAGACGCGCGCCCAGGTTGCGCACGCCGTCCGGCCCAAGCAGACGCGCAGACACCAGCGGCGAATCCACAAAGGACCACGTATGCGGGTGGGTGGTGTTCGCCCGGCCAAAATCGGTGAGATATTGGCCCAAGCGCAATTGTAAATTACCCGGTAGGGAGGTGGTTTCCAGCCAGGCTTCCTCCAATTCCAACGCGGAATCTCCGGCGGAATTGATCTGAAAAGCCACGTTGGCATTGCCGCGAAAGTACGGGTCCACCGCACCGGTAAAGTTGGCTTCCAACCCTTGCAGGGTGAAGCCACGTTGAGATGGGTCATGACCATCCTGCTGCAAGTGACCTTCAATATCCTTGGCGGTCGAGATGCCCATCACCAGATCGCCCACCAACCCGATGTCCATATAGGCCCGCCCACTTTGCACCCGGATGCCATCCGTCAAGGCCCCTTTCTTCTCCCACAGCAATGGTGGCTCGGAAACGACGGGCGGCGGGGAGGCTGGGCGAGACGCTGTAGGCGAGGCTGCCTGTGCCTTCAAAACCTCGATTTGTTGCTGTAATGACTCCATGGCGCGTCGTTGTTCATGCATGACCCGCTCAAAATTTTCCTGAGTCGCTTTTAACTGTTTCTGTAGCTGCTGAATTTGCTGGTTCGAATCCGATGTCTGCCCTGGTGCCAATCCGGCACTGAAACAGGCGACTCCAAATCCAATAATCAATAATTTAAATTTCATAGGTTCAATGATTGGTGATGCGACATTCCGGTACATCACCGGGTTATAATATGGTGCATACGAAGGCCGACAAGCGCTTGGCCGGCGGAATGACTAAACGAGGGAGGTGAACCTGCCGGGTGGCCCCCGTTCCGGCAGCAACCGGTACGGAATATGGGACCAATGAATACGGGGAGTAACCGGTAATTCAAAAACAGCATCAGCGGTGTTGCCGATCCAAAATACTCCGGAACTGGAGAGTTCTACTGCGCCCTTGGCCAGCATGGTGATGGCGCATTGGTGTTTGGAAAATGGTCTTTGAGCCGGATCCCCCTGACCGCTATCCGCATGCATTGCCCCATGCAGCGACGGACACACCACAGCAAAAGACGACAGCAAAAGCATCACCGTTAGCAGCGCAACGACCATTGCACGGCCAACCAAGCGCAATCCCGCCATGTTCCTTTTACATCGCAACGTTACAATATGGCATATCCCGTGCGTTTTGCCAAATTGTGGTCGTGTCGAACCCGAGCCTGCGCAAGTATAGGGGATTATTTCCCCGCTTTTTTCGAGTCGTCAGTTTTTTCGACGCCTGATTTGCTGCCAGATGATTTTCTATCCTTGCCGTAGCCGTAGCCATAGCTGGCATAGTAGCCTTCATAATAGCCGTTGTAATAGTAGCCACGGCCGCGCAACGTCACGAAATTGAGCACAACCCCACCCAAGCGGGCGCCAGCGTTGGCAAGCAATTGCACCGAACGCTGGACGGGTTTGCGGGGTGATTTTTGGCCGCGCAACACGAGCACCGTTGTCTGGATTCGTTTGACAATGAGCAATGTGTCACTGACCGCCTGGATGGGAGCAGAATCGACAACGACACAATCATAGTTTTGCAGTGCTTCATCCAGCACTTTGAAGAAGCCGCCTTGCGCCAGCAGTTCGGAGGGGTTGGGCGCCACTTTGCCAGCAGGCACCCAAAACAGGTTTTCTATGGTATTAGATTTTTGAACCAGTTCCGAAAGTTTTTTCGTACCGTGCAGATAGTCAGTCACGCCGGGACACTGACCATGCTTGCCAGTGATGAACTCTTCGACGCTGGGACGGCGCAGATCGGCGTCAATGAGGATGGTGCGCAACCCCTGTTGGGCGAGACTGACGCTAAAATTCATGGAGGTAAACGTTTTACCTTCCTGAGGAAATGCGCTGGTGAAGAGAAAGCTCCGGCGATCTTCCGGGTGCCCGAGCATGGACAAGGAGGTGCGCAGCGTGCGGAAGGATTCGGCACCCGTGGAGACAGAACCTTCCGCAGCGACGACTCGATTGGTGATTCCTCTGAGTTCCTTGAGCTTGGGAATAACCGTCAGCACACGCAGGTTGAGGGCAGACTCGGCCTGTTCGACGGACTTAAAGGAGGAATCCATGGCGTTTAAGCCCAAGATAAACATCAGCCCGGCCATAAAACCGGCGAGGATCGCCGTCATGTAGATGCGTTGAACGTTCGGGGAGACGGGCACCTGTGGACGAAGTGCCGCCTGGATCGAACGGATTTTCTCCGGCTTCAGATCGGTGGTCAGGGAGGTCTCCTTGAGCCGGTTAATTACCGTTTCAAAGAGGGCGCGGTCGGAGTCCACATCGCGGGAGAGGAGGCTGAAATGAATCGCCTGTCGGCTAAACGCGAGGGCCGCCGCCTCGGCCTCACGCAGTTCCTTCTCGAAGATAAGCTCTTGTTTCTTGGCGTTTTCAAAATCCATGCGCAGATTGTTATTTAACATTTCGGCGGCATCCAGCACGGCGTTGGTGAAAGCCTTGCGCGCCTCCTCCAACTGGAAGGCAGCGACCACGTATTTGGAGTGCTTTTCCCGATAGCGGAAACATAAGACCTTAAATTCCTGCTCCTGCCGGGCGGCTTGGGCGCGAGATTCCATGACCGATGGCATAGCGATGATTTGGGGAACCAGCAGCAATTCCGAGACACTGCGTCCGATATTCTTGAATTGCTTGTAAGTGGTTTCCCGGTTGGCGGCGTCGGCACGAGCATAGAGGTATTTCGCGCTCGTATCTTTCAACTGCAGGCCCACGACATCCTGCCCCTGCTGGAAGGAAACCGTACCCGCTTCCTCCCGGTATTTCTGCAAGGTCTGCTCGGAGGCTTCCAATTTCTTCTTAAGCCGTTCCGACTCATCGCGCAGATAAGTGTAGGCGCCTTTGGTGGTGGAAGAACTAAACTGGAAATCCTGGGCCATGTACTGTTCGACGAGTGAATTGGCGATGCTCGCGTTCAATTCCGGGTAGATGCCTAAGACGGAAATGTCAATCAGGCGGGTCCCACGGCGGAGAGTGGCCCGCACCATTCCCGAGATGGCACCCACGACATTTTCGCGTTTGGCCGGTTCCTTTGAGCCCGGCGTGACAAATGCCGGATGCTGGGTCAGTTTTAGATCATCCACAACGAGTTCCATGAGGGAACGACTGTAGAATTTCTGCACGATGGTGTTAAGCACTTCATAATTGCGTAAATCTTCCTGCATCACGCGTTCCACCTTGACGAGTTTATTTTCCTCGGTCTGGACTTGAATGGTGGCGGTGGCCTCGTAAATGCGGGGCGCATGTTTGACGTGATACGACGCATAGAGAGCAGCAATGGTAACACACAATACCAATATCCAAGCTTTATCCAAGACGGTATAGATAATACCACGCAGATCACTGGAGTGGTCCTGGTGCGCGGATTCAGCAGCGGCAGGGGCGGGCGGGGGCATTTCGACAGGCAGCATAAGTGATTTTAAAAGAGTTTTTCGCCGACGGTGATAATATCGTTGGGAAGGATCTCAAACGGCTTGTTTTTACGGTCGTTAAGCATTTTATCTGCGTTGAGCTTGTAAATTTTAGGCTGCCCATTTTCCATGCGGACGAGCGTGATTTTGGCAGGTGAACCCAAGCGGGTATAGCCGCCAGCCATGGCGATGGCCTGAAGGAGATTGACACTTTCCTCGGGTGGCAAATCAATGGTGCCGGGCTTTGCGACCTGGCCTAAAACCGAAAAATGACTGAGTTTTACAGCAGCGGCGGCAGCTTCACCGAGCACTAGCTGCAAGTCCACCTGGGGATTTACCAAGTAACCTTTGGCATACAGTTCTTGGATGAGCTTGGCGGCATCCTCGACAGTCAACCCGCCCACCTGCACTGATCCCAGTTGCGGCAGATTGACCATGCCCTTTGAATCCACCACCGTTCTGGTGGCCAGGTCGTCCTCGGGATAAACCCGCATCTGGATGGTATGTCCGGGACGAATTAATTGGACGGTTTCCTTGACCCGCTCGCTGGCGGGTGGAAGGGAATTGGTTTGCGCCATCGCCACCAAGGCACTAGCCAAGGCGGCGAAGACTGACAGACTGAAACATCGGTATGTCATAATCATTTTACAATCGCCAAGAGACGGTGAACCCGATCCTGTTATTATCAAATCCAAACTGGGCACTTGAATTGTTTTTCCGGAACCCATAAACCAACCCGCATGACAAGTGCGCGTCTATCATGTAATTCAACGAGGCGTTAAGCAAGAAATTATTATCACTGCGAACGGAACTGCCACTCGACAAAGTGCGGTAGTCATTGATGCCATAGCCAGCGGTCAAACTCGCGGATAATTTTTCTGTAAGCCCTTGCGTAAGCCCCAAGCTGAAATCTGTTCCTGTCGAATTCTGGTTGCCAGCCAGCGCCGAGGAGCTATCTCCCCGGGAAGCTGACAGGCTGAGGGATGATCTCTCCGTCATCCGCCAACTCCCATTTAAACTGAACATGAAGCCCAAGGAGGAGGGATAATTGGTCTGGTACTGGCGCCATTCACTGCCCACGCTAAAACCAGCCGTCAGTTTTTCCGAAATTGTATAGCCATAATTGAACAGGAGCCGCTTATAAATCTGGCCGGGCTGGCTGTTCGGCAGCTGCTCACCAATTGAAAAACCTATCCCCGCACTGGATTTTTCGGTGAGCCGGTAGTTCACCCAATTGTCGTTGCCCATATCTTGGGATCCAATAAGTCCCGAATTTGAGCCGAATCCGGATTTGCTGTAGCGCAAATTGGATGAAAGCGAGGTGCGTTCAGTGGCTGAGTACGTCGCATTGAGGGTGGTGGCGATGCTGTCTTGGTTCACCCGTGTGCCGGTCTGCATGGCTGTCAGAGTTGAGTTATTGTAACTTTGCTGCAATTGTAAATTCAATTTGGAGAAAGGCCAGAACAGTGATCCGCTAAATTGGCCGAAGTTAAACGTATTGTATCTCGAATCATGCATAAAAACTTCGCCATTAGGCGCATAAGCAATCTGCAACATTTTTCTCCCTGCCGCAATGGGGCCACCATACGAGAGATCAAACGACGGGGAAAAATTCCAGATAAAATCCGGCTGTTTGACACCCGCACTCCCGTGCGCATTATCATCAAACGTGATGCCCGTCGAAAAAGCGGGGCGCAATTCAAACGGTCCAAGCGCAATGAAGTTACCGGTTTTTTGGGGATCAAGCAGCTCCAAGGGAACATACTGCGGCAAAGTATATTGTGCGTGAGCCACAAACACGGCAAAAGCAGCCAACGAATAAAAAAGACTTCGCGTGGTAGCTGCCATTACCGTAATGAAATGCTAAAATTATGATTCATCAATTGCATCAAGCACGTATATAGCAGCTAATCTGTCTCCTGTAAATCGGTATTTATCCCGACTCCTTGCTCCGAAAATATTGAGCTAAATTCCAGCAAGCAGAGTTACAATGCACCATCCCACCGGTCATCCTCACCACTAGCTGCAAAAACAGCTCACCGTTACAACGCTGCCTTAAAGCGGATTGCAAGATTGCACCTTCCTTGGTCGATAACCACGAACAGGGCAATACAACCAAGCCGGGTTACCGCCGTTTGGAACGGAACCAGAACATCAGCGCTAGCCCCAAACCACTCAAGGCATAGACGCCCGGTTCCGGCACCGATGTCCCAGCAAACTCCGCGCCAAAATTTATGTTCATGGAATTCGTGCTGGTACGCAAACCCCACGAACTACCATTGTTAATCCAATAACTCGTCAATGTGTTGCCTACGGTGGGAGGCGAGAACAAGTCCACACCGGCAGTAGCCCCGCCGCCCAATCCTGAAAACTGAACCGTCCAAGTAAAACTGTTCGGCACCAACAACCCGGAACCAAAATCAGTGTCGAAAATCAGCAAACTCTTGGATGTGGCGCTAACAGCAAAGGGGGTGCTATCAAATAACAGCGATCCGGGCATCTTAAATGTGGAATCCCAGTTGACACCGTCATTGGCATAGAAACGAACCTGAGCTTGTTCGCCGCCGCTAAAATTCACTCCCCAATATTCAAATGAGAAACTGGTTATTTTAGCTGGCAGCCCGCCAGCCAAGATAACCTGATTACCCACTTCAGAAGTCTCCGTGTTAAAGCGAGTCGCCAAATCGTTGGCCGTGTTTGAATACAGAGTGGTCTGAGCGGATGCCGAAAGCACCCCAACCGCCATGATTCCGACAGTCATTACGACATCGGAAAAGTAGAAATGTATGCTCTTCATAAATTTTAAATGCTAAAATTAGTAAACGTTACCGAGTTTTTTGCAGTGCCACTGCAAGACCATGAAAATGAAAATCCTCCGAAATTTTGTCTGAATTCGGCACATGCGTTGTCCATGTTCTCTGCTTGTTCACTTCCATCATAACCTGCGAGCATAGCCTCACACGAAAAGGTACTGAATGACAAGATATTTCATCAAACGCTGCATTTTTTGATGTAAGCGTTACATTTTTTACCATATTCGCGTCATTCTTACATTCTGCATGGATGAAACTCATATCAAGGCTGGTCGCCACGCAAAACACACGGCTGCCGTCATCAGACGCGACATTCGCAGTGAAAAGAAAGATTTTAGGCAATCGCCAGTAGTAAGTAATCTTCGGAAATACGTCTTTTCCACAAAACGGACGGCGTCTATACCAAAACACGCACGAACACTGCATCAGGAGGATTTTAACAAATGCTTGGACGGCAGGGCAACATAAGCTTGCAGACGCGGCACGTTGGGAATAACGACTACCCGAATGAATTATGACAAAGGTGGTAGTTTCTGACTACTTCGCGTTACCTGATGGGGAAGTGGTAGCGATTACTTCCATGCACCAACCGCCGGACCGGCACACCGTATCTGCTAACTGAGTTTTTTAACAAACCCTCGGTTGTTTTCCCACTATCCTGACTTCATGCTCTCCAGTTCCTTGACTTGTACGACGCCGAAACCTATAACGACCGCATGATTTTGGACAATCTCAGTCAATGGCACCGGTACACAGCGCTTGGAACCCGCTTTGAAAAAGCCTTCCACTACTTGGAAACGGTCAGCCCAGATACCCCGTTGGGTCGCTACGATCTCGAAGGGGAGGAACTCTTCGCCATGGTGTCCGCCTATCCAACGCGCTCCGCTGATCAGTTCAAATTTGAAGCACACCGCCGCTATGCCGACGTACAATTCATCGTGGCCGGGCGGGAGCGGATTCTCTGGGTGCCGTTGGCGTCGTTGCCCACGGTAACCGAGGCCTACAATGCGGAAAAGGACATCCTGTTCTGCGCACCGCCGACCTCCCATATCCCCCTGAATATGGCCGCCGGGCAATTTGCCGTGTTCTTTCCAGAAGATGGCCACGCGCCAGGCCTCGAGTGGGGCGGCATTGGCGAAGTACTCAAAGTGGTTCTAAAGGTGCGCGTGTGAATACCTCTGCTGACCATGCCAGCTTGGGACCGAATCCCTTTGCCTCGTTGAGCAGCGTCGGTTTGCCGCCCGGGCCAACGGGAAACACCAAAGCGCCGGTCAAGAATCGCGGTCGGGTGGATATTCTGCGCCAAAAGGCGGGGCGCGGCGGCAAAACGGTAACGGTGGTTGCCAACTTTATGGGCATTGGTCTGCCTGAGAAGGAGATGCTCGCCAAAAAGATGCAAAAAGCTTGTGGGGTTGGCGGTACGGTCAAGGATGGCCGGATCGAAATCCAGGGAGATAAGCGGCCGGAGGTTGCCCGCATCCTGACCGAAGCCGGTTTCCGTCCGGTCTTTGCCGGCGGATAATAGTTTGCTTTTTTGCTGGGCAAACGGGCGGCATCTGGTTAAATCCCGCCCGCATGTTGAAAGCTGGTATCGTCGGAATGCCCAATGTCGGCAAATCCACCCTGTTTAACGCAGTCACCCGCACCCGTAAGGCGGAGGCTGCGAATTATCCCTTTTGTACCATTGATCCCAATGTGGGGGTTGTTACCGTCCCGGATGACCGGCTGGCCGTGCTGGCCAAGATTGCGGGGACAAACGTTATTATTCCCGCCGCCGTCGAATTTGTGGACATCGCCGGATTGGTGAAGGGGGCGGCCCAAGGCGAAGGTCTGGGCAACAAATTTCTCAGCCATATTCGCGAGGTGGACGCCTTGGTACAGGTGGTGCGCTGCTTTGAGGATGCCAACATCCATCACGTGGCTGGCACGGTGGACCCGGTGAGGGATATTGGAATCATCAACACGGAGCTGGTTTTGGCCGATCTGGAATCGGTGCAGAAGCGGTTGGAACGCGTGGCGAAGGACGCCAAGCGCGGTGACAAAGCCGCCCTCGCCGAACAAGGTGTGCTGCAAAAGCTCGAACCAGTGCTCGACTCGGGCAAACCGGCGATTCTGGCAGACCTCACCCCGGAAGATAAGGTTCTTTCCCGACCGCTATTCCTGCTCACCGACAAGCCGACGATTTTTGCCTGTAATGTCAAAGAAAACGAATTGGCCACAGCCGACCGCAATCCCTATGTGGTAAAGGTGCGCGAATATGCCCGCACCCACCTGGCCTGCGAAGCGGTGGTCATCAGTGCGCACATCGAGAGCGAGTTGATCGACCTCTCGCTGGAAGAAGCCAAAACCTTCCTGGCAGAGCTTGGCGTGAAGGAGTCCGGGGTGGGAGAACTCATCCGCGCCACCTATCATTTGCTGGGTTTGCGGACCTATTTTACCGCCGGGGAAAAAGAAACACGCGCGTGGACCATCCGCACCGGAGATACGGCACCACAGGCGGCCGGAGTTATCCATACTGATTTTGAACGCGGCTTCATCAAGGCCGAGACGGTGGCCTACACGGATTTGGTGACCTGTGGTTCGGTGGCCGCCGCGCGGGAACAAGGCCTCTACCGCATGGAAGGCAAGGGCTACGTGGTGGAAGACGGGGATGTGATGCTGTTTAAGTTTAACGTATAAAGGCGATTAGAAAAAGTTGCGTATCGCCCAATCCGGTTTATATTATGGTTTGATGGCAAGCTTCCAATTTCTGGTCTTCCATCGTTGATGATTTTACATACAACAGCATGATGAACGTGGATTCCGAATTGGTGAAGTGCCCGGTTGAAACACAGGCGTGGAAAGCGATCGTGGCCAAATATCAACAGCCAACGCTCGCGCGCAGTATTTGGCAGGTGGTCAACACCCTCGTGCCGTTCGCACTCCTCTGGTATTTGATGTATCTCATCCTATCGGTATCGTACTGGCTTTTAGTGCCGCTGGTGATCCTGACAGGCGGATTTCATATCCGGATATTTATCATTTTCCATGACTGTGGACATGGCGCATTTTTTAAATCACGCAAGGCCAACGACATTTTGGGATTTATCTGCGGCGTGCTGACCTTCACCCCGTATTACCACTGGCGTCATGAACATGCCCTGCATCACGCGACGGCGGGCAACCTGGATGCGCGCGGTTCCGGGGATGTGTGGACCATGACGGTGACTGAATACCAGGCGGCCTCACGCTGGAAACGGTTTGGATATCGAGTGGCCCGCCATCCCGTCGTCCTATTCGGGATTTCCCCGTTGCTTTTGTTTCTCGTCCGACACCGGTATCCCGCCGCCAAGGCGGCGAAGCGGGAGCGGAATTCGGTGCATTGGACAAATCTGGGAATTTTGGGAATGATCCTTGGACTCAGTTCGATCTTCGGTTTGGGGACGTGCCTGCTGCTCATGACCGCCGTAGTGCTGGTAGCCTGCTCAGCCGGAGTGTGGCTGTTTTATGTGCAGCATCAATTTGAAGGCGTCTATTGGGAACGCAGTGAGCAATGGGATTATGCTACGGCGGCGTTAAAAGGCAGCTCCTTCTACAAGCTGCCCAGGGTTCTGCAATGGTTCTCCGGCAATATTGGTTTTCACCACATCCATCATTTGAGTCCACTGATTCCGAATTACCATCTGGAAAAATGCCATCATGCGGAGCCGCTGTTTCAGACGGTCAAGCCCGTCACGCTATTCGCCAGCTTAAAATCACTCAGATACCGTCTTTGGGACGAAAAAAACCGTCGCCTCGTAGGCTACAATTACCTGCGCACGTTGCAAAAGTAACCAGCAGTTCGTGGAGATCACCAGCGCTTACCGGAAGTAGGGATCAGGACGCCTTAGGCAGGGTGAAATGGAACACGGCGCCTTTACCCAATTCACTCTCCAACCACACTTCGCCGCCATGAGCTTGAACGATGTGTTTGACGATGGCGAGCCCCAGCCCGGTGCCGCCCGCGTCGCGAGAACGGGCGCGATCCACCCGATAGAAACGCTCAAACACTCGCGCTTTGGCTTCCGGGGGAATTCCCGGACCGTCATCCTGCACCCAGATTTCCACCCTGCTACCGTTACATAGGCGGGCCCCCACAACGACGCTGCCGCCGGAACGACCATACTTGATGGCATTTTCCACCAGGTTGAAAAGCACCTGTTGCAGGCGATCAGCATCCGCCATGGCGGCTAAAAGCTCTGGTATTCGGTTGGTAATCACGGTTTGTTTTTCCCGTGATCGGGCATCAAGGTCATCCACCACACGGGTGGCAACCAAGCGCAAATCCACCGCCTGAAGGTTGAGAGCGATCTGGCCGGATTCCAATCGGGAAATCGTCAGTAAATCTTCAATCAGAAAGGTGAGGCGGTCGGCATGTTTGTCAATGGTATGGAGAAAGCGGCGGGCGAGCTGGGGATCGTTGACCGCGCCATCAAGCAGGGTTTCGACAAAGCCCTTGATGAGCGACAGGGGCGTGCGTAATTCATGACTCACATTGGCCACGAATTCCTGCCTGGTGTTTTCAAGCTGTTTCATCCGCGAAACGTCATGGAATACCAGCAGCACACCCTCCGGCTGACCGGGCGTCCCGCCAAACGGGGAGGCGTTCACCTGCAAAATGCGATCCGGTTTGCTCACTGATTTCAATTCGGCGCCACTAATACTCCGTCCCGCCAGTACCTGTTGCACCAAAAGGTCGAGTTGTTCCCAATGAAACGCTTCGGAAACGGTGCGGCAGCAAGGATTGTCTGTGACGCCAAGCAAACCGGCCAAGGCCGTGTTCAGCAGCCGCACCCGACCACCGCCGTCCAGCAACAGCACGCCTTCGGTCATGCTGTCAAAGAGAGTTTGCAACCAACGATTGTCGCAATCAGGCATCGGGTTGGAACTGGCAGACAGATCGAACATAAGTAAATGAAAATCGGATCAGACTATCTTTCAACAAAACGATAGCCGACCCCGCGAATGGTTTCGAGGTATTTGTCCGCCGCGCCAATTTTACTCCGGAGCCGCCGCATGTGAGTATCCACCGTGCGGGTGTCAATCATGGAATCATACTCCCAAACGTCCCGCAATAATTGATCCCGGGATTGCACTCGCCCGCGCCGCTGCGCCAGAGTAATCAGCAGCTTGAACTCGGTGATGGTCAGGTCCACCGGCTTGCCCCGCACCAATACTTCGTGCCGCGAGATGTCAATGCACAGGTCGCCGTACTTAAACTTTTCCAGCGGCTCATCGGTGGTTTCGGTCCAGCGCAGCAATTTTTTGACGCGCAACACCAGTTCGCGCGGACTAAAAGGCTTGGTAATATAATCGTCCGCGCCAAGCTCCAGCCCCAACACCCGGTCAATTTCCGCCGCTTTGGCAGTGAGCATGATGATGGGAACACGAGCCGTGAGCGGATCCCGGCGCAAGGTTTTGCAGACTTCCATGCCATCCACCTCGGGTAACATCAAGTCGAGCAAAATCAAGTTGGGAATCAGCACCCGCGCCTTGCGGAGCGCCTCCGCGCCATCTGCCGCAGTAACTACGTCAAACCCGGCGGAACGCAGGTTAAACTCAATGAGTTCGATGGCATCTGGCTCGTCGTCCACCACCAGAATTTTAGGTTTCATATATTAGCACTGCAATTTCAGGATCAGGACTTTCTCCCAAACCGTGGTCACTTTGCGCCTCGTTCGCGACATTCACTTGTCTAAAATGTTACAATTGCGTGACAAAATCCAGCAGAAAACATTACTCGGTAACCGCCTTGCCCGTATGTCGGATGTCGCACGCTTCGCACAGGAACACCACGTCCTCGGCAATATTCGTGGCGTGGTCCGCAATGCGCTCCAGGCATTTGGAAATCACGATCAAATTCAAACCGGGCGCAATGGCCTTTGGATGGTCAGTCAAATACACGATCATATCGCGTTGCACCTGCTTGTGGATGGCGTCCACCGCCTTGTCACGCGGAATCAAAGCGCGCGCCAATTCCGGTTGTTTATTAAGAAAAGAGTCAAGCGCGGGCTTGAGCAAATCCATGGCCAGATCGGACATGCGCACCAACTCAACCAGAGAATGGAACTGAGGCGTTTTGTTTAATTCCCGAACGCGGCGGGCGATGGTGGTGGCCTCGTCGCCTACCCGTTCGAGATTACGCGAAATTTTCATCGCCACAGTGATCAGGCGTAAATCGGTGGCCAGCGGCGCCTCCGTCAGCAGTTTAATGGCCAGTTCATCCACTTCCTTCTCGAGTTCATCCAGCAATGAATCCTCCTGCTCCACTTGGTTGGCCATGGCCTCATCACGATCCACCAGAGCTTTCACCGCCTGGGTGACCGCGCGCTCGGCATATATACCCATGGTCAGGAGCTTTTCTTTCAACCCCATCAGTTCCTGATCAAAATGTCGTTGTGCTGGTTCGATCTGCTTCTTCATGCGTTTACCACTCAATACTTACCACCGAATTGCTCGTTTGCAAAAGGGATTGCGATCATTGTGACGCCTTTGGCTGAATCACGGCCACGGTCGCCAAGCTCAATCTCAGCAAGCACCGGGCAATCCGCAGCCAGTTAATATCTCTATCCATAATTACCAATCGCTAGTATCATCGCAAACGTCAACTATCGCTCCACGTCTGCTTGCAGTTCCTGTCGCATAATAACGGCTGCGCCAAACGTGCAGGCGGCTTTGCCCAGTTGCGAATACACCAAGGGCGGAACCCCTTGATCCAAGGAATTGAGGTGCTTGGCCAAAATGTCTTGAATTTCGGCCTGGATGAGTTTTTCGGCGGCATCCACCACTGGTCCGCCTAACACCACTTGCTGCGGTTGCCAACGCTGGATGAGCAAGACAAGCAGCGTGCCCAAGTGCCGCGCCGCCTCACGAGCCGCCAATACCGCCAGCGGATCATCCTGCTTTATCGCCTTGCGCCAATCGTCCAATCCCACCGTTTCTTGTCCCGCCAGCATTGAATCAGCACCGTTTTTCAAACCGGCTTTCACTTGTTGGAGAATGGCGCGTCCGCTGGCTAGGGAATCCACACAGCCGCTTTGCCCGCAAGGACAACCCGGCCCTTGCGCGGATACAACACCATGGCTGATCAATGGAAAGGTCACCGCCGAGTCATAGGCGATCCGGCCTGCTTCGATTATGCCGCCATGAACTCCATGCCCAATGAAAATGGCCAACAACCGCCCGCTTGAGGGTTTGACATCCGCCACACTCGCTCCCAGCGCCGCCAGATTGCCCGTATTTTCCATCCGGACCGGTAACCCCAGCCGCAAGGACAATGCTTGAACTAATTCCAAGGTTGGCCATCCAAACAAGCGCCATTGGGTAACTGGACCCGCAGTCGTTGTCACCACGCCAGGGACGCCTACCGTCACCCCGGCGATACTCTCCAGCCGCAAGTCCGCTTCGTCCACCGCCTCGCGCACACTGCGCTCAATCCGGCCTAATACGGCGTCCACGCCACGATCCGCCTTCGTGCTAAGGCGCACGGTGGCTCGTTGGCCGAGATTGGCATCATACACAGCCGACTGGATCTGCCATGCATCCAGTTCCATTCCCACCCAATGAATTGCGTTTTTTGAGGATGTTTTCACAAAAGACACCGGGCGGCCTTTCCTTCCCGCCGGGCATGGCTACTGCATGCCGACGGGAATTTCTTTTTCTTCAACCACATCAAAACGAATCACCACTTTGTCTGGAAACCCTTTGGGCGGTGCTTTACCGACGGTGGTGGCGCCAGCCATCACTTGTTTCACTGAGGTATCCCAACGATCGTTGCCCGAGCCTTTTTTCCATTCGTAACTCACGATTTTGCCCGCCGTGTCCAAGCGGGTTTCGACCTCGGCGACAAAGCCGTTGTCGGCGACATCCGCCGGCCGTTGCCACTTGGCGCGCAGCACATTTTCAATCTGGGTTTTGTAATTGGCCACCGGATCAGCACTGCCCAATATTTCATCACCAAACACAAAGGCACCCGAGTCAATCACTGGCGGCGGTGGCGCGGCGTTGCCCAAATCCACCGGCGGCGGCGGCGGCACAAAACGGGCCGTCGTCGGAGCAGCAGCTTTGGCCTGCTCAATGACTTTGGCCACATCCACCTTTTTGACTACCTCCTTGGGTTCGTCCTTCTTGGCGGCTTTTACTTTTTCTTTCTCGCCACGCACCAGCGAGACACTCAAATCCTTGGCTTTCTCACCGAAATACCCTTGGCTGGCCGCCCAGAAACCCACGCCGAGAAACAGGATGACGTGGACGACGACGGAGATGATGATATTCGTCTTGGTGGCACTGGACTTGCGGCGGGTGGAACGATGCGAAATGGTTTCCATAATCAGTTGCTCAAAGGTTTAGACATCATGGCGGCAGAAGGACGATCCGTGGCCAACCCCACTTTTTGAATGTCGGCACGCTGTAAAATGTCAAACACACTCACCATCACCTGGTACATCACGGCGCTATCGCCATGCACCACAACGCTGGTATCTTTATCGCGGCGGCGCTGCAGTTTCAACTCAGCCGTCAACGCGTCAGGCTGAAGCTCCTTGCCGTTCAGAAAAATCCGGCCATCCGATTCCACGATGATGAAATTGGGGCGTTTGGCGGCCGCCTTCTGTTGAGGGGGAGTCTGTTTTGAAGGCAGATTCAAGTCAATGTCGTTCACCATCGGAGCCGTCGCAATGATGAAGATCACCAGCAGCACAAACGCCAAGTCCAAGAGCGGCGTGATGTTCAGCTCGTTCATCGTGCTGTGATGCGATTTGGAATATTTTTTCAGCGCCATAACACAAATACAAGTTACTTTGCGGGTATCGTGGCCAGGCTGACCTTGATGACATTGGCCGTTTGCAACACCTCCAGAACATTGACCACATGCTGGTAGGGGATGGCACTGTCACCGCGGATGATCACGCTCAAATCCCGGTCTTTGGTGCGCATGGCGACAATTTCATTGTACAACCCGGGCAAATCCATCGGTTTCATGTTCAAGAAGAGCTGTCCTGCTCTGTCCACGCTGATAAAGTTGGGCTTCTTGGGTGGGTCTTTGGGATGCGATGCGGCCTTGGGCAGGGCCAAATTCACATCTTCAATCAGCGGCGTGGTGGTAATGACAAAAATCACCAGCAACACGAAAGCGAGGTCCAACAACGGCGTGATGTTGAGTTCGCTCATCGCGTGATGATTGGACTTGGAGAACCGTTTCATGCGCGTTGGTTGAAGCGGGCGTTCAAGCTTTCACCGTAGCGGTCTTGGCCGCGTCGGGGGCCGGACCGCTGGTGGTTTCAATGGTGACATGGGTTGCCGAGGCATCCACGTAAATATTTTCGATCTGGGTCGAGTATTCCGAGGCAAAATCATCCAGTTCCTGGGTGATGTTGCGGATTTGGGTAACCATGAAGTTATAAGCAAACATGGCGGGGATGGCCACCAACAAACCGGCCACTGTGTTGATCAGCGCCCCGGACACGCCTGGCGCCATGGCGGTTAGCGTGGCCGCGTTGGCGCGCGCGATGCCGGCAAACGTTTCCATAATGCCATAGACCGTGCCCAGCAAGCCCAAGAACGGACCGCCCGCCACCGCCGTGGACAAAATGATCATGCTGCGCTCCAGGTTCATGCCCTCGAAGCTGACGGTGCGTTCCATGGATGCGCGGATGAAATCAAACGACGCCGGGCCGACTTTGGTCCGGCCGCCGGATTCAACCGGATGGCGCTTCAGATGGTACTCCAACTCCTCCGTGGCCGTTATATACACCTCATACGCTGGCGCGCCGTCAAACGTTTGTTTTTGCTGAAGAATATCCAGCGGATTGCGCGAGGCGCGGAAGGCGGTAAAAAACTGGCGGCTCATGCGCTTGGCCTTCAGCAACTGCCGGAACTTGGTGATCATCACCGTCCAACTGATGAGCGACAAGATCACCAGCAGTGACATGGTGATTTTGCCTTCCGGCGTCAGGTTTTTGAACGCGGTTTCCAGCGCCGATTGGTACTTGACAGCTTCAGGCGCAGCCTGAGCCAGAACAGGGATGATTTGTGCCAGGATCATAATAATGTAGGTATTGTATGCTTTATTTGTTTGGTAAAATTACGGTGACGCGACCGACGGTGCGCGTGAGCTGAATGGTTTTCTTTTTCTTTTTCTCAGGATCTTCCTCTACGTCCCGTTTGACCACCATCGCCGGCTTGTCGGCTTCGGTGGTCGTCTGGTGGGCGGGAGCGGCGGAGGCCACCCCAGTAAAACCGCCACCCACCGAGGCCCCACTCGAGTCGCCCGAAGTCGTCGCGCCACCCGTGGCAGCCACCACCGTTGCGCTGACGGACACGCCGGAAACATCGCTGCCCTTGCCCGAGACAATGGTACCGCTGACGGCCTCCCCGGCGGAGACGCTGACTTTGCCACCACCCAGGGCGGTGACGCTGACATTCTGGCTAGCCTCGATGGCGACATTTTGATTTGCCACCACAAGCCCCTGAATGCTGCCGCCAGCCTTGAGTTTGACATTCGCGCCCAGAATGCCGGATTGATTGGCATAAATGCTGCCGCCGGCATCCAGTTCCAACGTGCTACTGGAAGAATCCACCTTATTAAAGGCGAGTTGGATCATACCGCCCGCGTTGGCGATGATATCTTTAGCCGCCTTCACGTAAATATTACCAACCAGGGCATCAGAATTCTTGGTGGTTAGCGTCACCACGCCGCTGCCGAAAAACCGATCCGTAACCGGTTCAACCAACCGGGTTACCGGGTTATATTGCAGCGTGTTAATGGAGAAGAACCCTTTGCCACCATTGCCGGCATCCACTTTACCTTGGCGTGAAATAATGCTCACGTCACCGCCATCATAGGTGGCAATGCGCGACCCGTTAATATTGATGTCCCCCTCGGCAAGCACGGTGACACTCCCGCCATGGCCGGTGTAAATGCCTTTGGGAACCGAATCACCGCTCAACGACGAACTGGAACCGACGTTCAGATTTCCAGCCGCCATAAGGTCAATGGCTCCGCCGTTAAACGAGGCAATCTGCGAGGAAGAGATTTCAAGGTTGCCGGCGCCAGACACGGCGGCGGCGCCACGATCCCCGTTTTGATAACCCAAGGTGATGACCAAATCCGCCCCTTTGGCAGCCGCAACGCTGGCCACATCGGCTTTGCTGTTGAACGCCGGCGGCAACGCCAGGGCGGGATTCAACCCGGTCAGCACGGAACGCAACCCCAGCGTGACACCCAAATCCAAATTACGGGCGGAAAAATCCACCCGCCCAGGTCCACCAAAGATCAGGCCACCGCCGGTGGTGGGAAACGACGGCACATCCTGGCTCGCAGTGAACAGGGCTTGGAGGATTGAAGGATCGGCGAACGTGGCGGGCTCGGCGATGGGATTACCATTACTGTCCAGCACCCGGTTGCCATAACGGTCCAACATGAACTTGCTGGGACTAAGCAAAAACGTCAGTTGTTCGATGGACATCCGCCCTTGGAAGATCAGTTGCTTGGTAACCGAGTTATAGGAGAGGCGGGTATCCAAACGCAATTCCGGATGCGTGCTGGACGTCGAGTCAAAAATGTTAAAATTCGGTACGCTGGCAATCGGGATACTGGTATAATCACTGCGAATACGGACATCCCCGTCCACTCGGAAGCGCGTCACATCGGTACCCAGCAGGTTCTGGCCGATGAAAAAGAAATTCCGAGTGTCGCCAGCGACATGAATATCCGACTTTTTGGGAACTTGCAGGCGTACATCCATCAGATTCCCGCTGATATCCAAGCGCACCTGGCGTGCCGGATCATCGCTAACCCAGTTTAACGGCGAGGCGGTATGAGTATTAACAAACGTTTTGTAGTCTGAGCTATCGCTGTCAGACATGACGATTTGATAGGATTTTCCGTTGGCAGCATAGAGGCTGCCACCACCAGTGGTCTTGATCGAAAGCCCACCTTGCGCTGAGGGATACAGGGTCACATCATTGCCGAGCACCACGCCGCCCGAGCCCGCCTGAATCTCCAGCCGGGGCGCATATATGGAAGACATCGTCTTGTTGTTGACATTCCGCGACGGATGGGTACCCAACAGTTGCACCGAGTGGCCGGCCTTGAGTGAAACCGAGGCGTCATCCGCATAGTCAAACTTGAACCGGACACCGCCCACTTTTTCAAAGTTGAGGGAGCCGTTGGGATTAAACACTTCGTTTAGATAAAGGTCATTGTCGGCGGAGGCGGACCATGTCCCCTTGATCAAGCCCAAGCTGACGGGCGTACCGGCGCTTCCAATGTCACCCCTGGCGTCGAGTGTGCCTTTGCCATCGCTCACCAGGAACCGTCCCAAAATCGTGCCGCCCGCCGTCAAGGAGACATCGCCCCCGCCCAAAGCACCGGTGGTGGGATCAATACTGGAAATGTTATTCCCGGCATGAATGGTGATATTGCCGCCCGCCGTGGTGGCGATGCCACCCACCACCGGCGCCCCCATCGAATCCACTTCCACCTGATACCCGGGGGCGGATGGCGCAGCAGCGAACGCGTACCAAGCGGTACGGGACCCGGCATGCACATCACCGGCACGCGTGGTCAAAGAAATGTTGCCGCCCCCAACCGTGCGGATATAACCACTGCCTACCAAAATGTCTTTGGCGGCCAGCAAGGTGATGGCACCGTCCGTCGCCTCCAACGCACCGCCCAGATTTGGCAGGTTGCCATAGGCATCCACCGACCCACCGTTCAAGTAAATGCTGCCCACGGTGGCGCCTACCGGCACGTTCATGGGACCGTGCGTAATATCCGCTCCCGCCGCCATTTTGATGGACCAGCCAGCCCCAGCAGTAATCCCGGAGTTATCATTAAAAAAAATGTCCTGGCCGGCCTCCATCCGCAAAACGCTGCCCGGCAAAGAGATGCCGGTGCTCACATTCAAGTTCCAGTGAGTCTCCGCAGTCATGATAATATTGCGATCCGCCAGGAGCGTGATATCGCTAAAACCCAAAAACGAAGTATTGGGATTGATCACCAAGGCATCCGGTCCGCCGACATATTTGCCGCTGGCATCAATCACAATATCCGTCGGGTCAATCGTCAACCGCCCACTGGTCCAACCCGCCGTTGCCGTGGCATCCAGCCGCGAACGGATAGCATTCATGTGCGGCGCGGAGAGTTCCACCACGCCGCCCTGACCGCCCAACGTCCCCCCCCCCACCTCAATCCTGGAGTCTGATCCATCTGTAAAGCTTCCTTGTGATTTAATCATGACGGTTCCGCCAGGACTGATCCCCTCCCCGCCCCCCTTGGCCTGAATCACGGATTGCTGGCCAAGTTGAATGGACTCCGTGGCAAACAGCTCAATCATCCCGTTCCGCTCGCGCGCGCTGTTCGCCTGAATAAGGCCGTTCTGATTAACGACCTGGGCGTGCAGGGCGATGCGCCCGGCATCCGCAATCAGCTTCCCTGTATTGTCAATGGAACCCTCCGGCAATTTTACGGTAACCGAAAGGCCGCGGCCATCGGGGCTATCGGAAATCTGTACTTCCTTGCCGGCATACAATCCCAAGGTGCCGTCGGGCGCGGTGAGCACACCATGATTCTCGATTTTTTCCGCCAACAAAAAGATGGAACCGCCACGGGTGGTCTTGATTTGACCGTAGTTGATGATGCTGGCCGTCGGTGGAGCACCCGTAAAATCCCACGGCCCCACCGCCATACCCGGCGGTGTAACGGGGGTCGTGGTCGCCAAAAAACCACCCACATTAATGACCGAATTCGGGCCAAAATAAAAGCCACTTTGGTTCATCAGCACCACATAGCCATTGGCATTCAGCGTCCCCCAAATTTTGGAGGGATTCTGGTCAAAAATCCGGTTCCACACCACCGCTTGCGCCGAGGGTTGGACAAAGGTGGTGGATTCACCCGCCTTAACGTTAAAACTGCGCCAATCCAGCACGGCATTGCGGGAGACCGTGACCTGCAAGGCCGAGCCATTCCGGGTGGTCGCGGCAGTTCCGCTTTTAACCGTGAGTCCCTCCGGATTGGCCCGCAGCGTGAAATCCGCCAGTGCCAAAACCAGCGCGACGCCAAGCCGGCTGAACCTGCGAACCACGGCACCGCACACAGGAACGCGGATCGCGAACCCGTCAGACGCCAGCCTGACGCCAAGGCACGAATTCAGTGATTTAGTTTGCATAGGATGGTTCAGAATATAACTGAGACGGAAAACGCGGTGCGCGCGGACCCGGCGGATTTTTCCTGGAACGACAGCAAGGTCCAACCAGTGGTCAGCCGGAAGTCCCAGCGTTCACCAATCGTGGCATTGAAACCGAAGCCGGAACTCCACATATCCACGGAGCGCGACGCACCTTTGGGGGGATCGCGAAATGAGCCGCTGCCGTAATCCATAAACAGCGAGGCGCGGACCAGCATGGGCATCGTGCCATCCACCATGCCGACATCCAACAGCCGCGTGTGGGGTTCCACCATTACCCGCCAGCCTTGGTCGGCGTACAATTGGCCGTCCCGATAACCGCGCGGGCCGGCCTGCCCGCCCATGCCGAATTGCTCATTGCTCAGCAGCGGCTCGCTGGCGTACTGGGTTTCCGCGCGCACCCGCACCGCCAAATCCCCGTAAATGCGCTGCTCCCGGGTGATGGCAAAATTGGCGACGTAATAATCACCCGTGGTGTCGCGCGAGCCGGTGGCAGAGCGAAAATCCTCGCGGCTGCCGATCAGACTGGCGACATTGAAGCTGTTGTTCCAGCTCACAGTGGTACTGCCGTATTTATCGGGACGGCTCGCTTCAAAATTGAGTGAGAACGGCAAATAATCCACATGGGACTCCAGGCTGCGGGTCGTCACCACCGGCGGCGAGGGGAACACCGAGAATGGCGGTCCATAACCAGGCGGATTGGGCGGGACGTAAATCGTGGCTTGAAACATGCGCCGCTGGAGGGTATCCGAGCGGTAGCGCTTGAAATCCACCCCCAAAGCGGCGAACAACGTGGTGCCATTGCCAAAAATCTGGTCCAAGTCAATCGGTCGTTGCAAGCGCGCCCCCAAGCCCTCATTCCCAGTCAGCGTCTGGCTGTAGAGCGCATCGCTGATTTGCAGCGCCCCGGCGGCCGGAATGACGGTCGGGGTGAGATGGTTGGAAACCAGCTTCTCCTGGGTGTCCGAATAGGAGCGCGAGGCAAAAAACATCAATTCAGGGTTTTCCGAATACGGCGGCGGACGAAAGCGTTTGCTCACTTCATCATAACCGAAGTCGGAAACGCCGTAATTATGCTGGGCGCGATCCGCCCCGCTCAGGTTCAGCGGCATTCGATAAAAGGCGCTATACGAGGCGATCAACGGTTTGTCGTAAACCGCCGGGAACACGTCATCGTGCTTGAAATGGGTCGGCGTCATCGAGTACTGGACGCCAAATTGGTGATCGTATTGCCATAAGTTATTGTACATCACCGAGAGACCCGTGCGAAACGCCGGCGTTTCCGGCGTGCTGGCATTATTGAAATCATAACGGGCATGCAGCGGCCACCGATCCTTGACCACCAGCTTCAAGTCGGAGGTACCGGGCTCCGTTCCCGGCACAATGCGCGGGTAAATTTGCCGGTCGCGGTTGGCGTTGGCCCGTTCCAACTCCTGTTGCAGCAGCAGATTATTGAGCACCACGTTGGTCTTGAGACTGGGCAGCGCGCGAAAGATATTCGCGGCTGAATAATGCTGGTTGCTGACCACCGTAATGCTGGACAGCCGCCCCTCGGTGATCAAGACCCGCACGATGGCATTGGTCTTGGGCAACTCTTGTTTGGGCAAGGCCACCGCCACGGTGACGAAACCGCGCGCGCGATACGCAATGTTCAACTCGCCCAAGGCCGCTTGAATGTCCGCCAACGTTTTGACCGGGCCGAGATGGGGATTCAGGATGGCGTCAATTTCGTCCTGCGGCAGCAACGTATTGCCTTCAATTCTGAAACCGCGCAGTTCAAGCGTTGGCTGATTGGTGGCGCTTAACGGAAGTCTGCCTGCTGGAGTGTTGGTGTCCGCGCCGCAAGCCGGGTTGCCGAACCACAGCATCAGGAAGCCGACCAGCACGGCGGCGCACGCCATGGCGGCGGAACTGCGGCGGGCCGGACGCCGACGGCGTTGCTGTTGCAGCCGCCATTGCGAAGGGGTCACGCCCAAGTGTTTCTTGAAGGTGGAATTAAACAAACCCAGATGCCGATAGCCGCTATCCAAGGCGACATGAATAATCTTGGCATCGGTTTCACTCAACAGTTGCCGGGCCTTTTGCAGGCGCAACTCGGTTTGCCGGGCGCGCACCGAAATGCCAAAATGTTTATGAAACAAACGGCTGAAGTGCCGCAGACTGCAGTGGCACAGCCGCGCCAAGTCGTCCACCGAGCGCTGGACCAGTTCGTCCGGCGTCAATTGGCGGATTATGTCTGCAAAGCGCGCGGTGGCATCAGCACCAGTGACGGCACCCAGACCAGAAAGTTGGCTATTGAATACGTTCGCCGCCAAATCAAGCGCGTGGCAACGATCCGGCAGTGAACCGGAAACATTCCCTTTTTCCACCAGCCCGGCAAACTGCATGGCGCTGGGATGATGGGCAGGCAGATGATGCCCCGTTTGCCAGGCTCGGGCCACAGTAGATTCCAGATGCTGTCGCTCCGCCAGGGTCAACAAGCTGCTCATCGCTTCAATGTTCATCGTGAAAAATTGCACTTTGATCGGCCCCACCTGGCTGGCGCGAAGCACCCCCTGACAGCCGGGCGGCAGCACCAACAAATCACCAGCCAGCGGTTCAAAGGTCTGGCTGCGGGAGAGCCAATAGGCCTTCCCGTCCGTCAAGCGCGCAAAGACCCACACGTCTGGAATGCCGTGCCATTCACCGGCCGCTTCACAGACGCTTTCTTGCAACGCCAGATGCCTTTGAAAAATCATGCGGGTGCAAGGTCGCAGGCCTGTGTGACGGTCTGGTGGAGGAAAAGCGAAGATTGAGAAACAATTTGAAGTAATTGTCCTAATTGTCGCAATAAATCGCCAAATCCTGCTTTAAATGTAACCCATTTGTCACTTATCGAGGCAGCAGCAGGTGCTACCGGTGTTTTTCATTTCGCGTGTTTTGGGACTTCGGATTTCGGTTTCGGGATTCGGGATTCTTTCGGTTTTCGGCCCTCGGATTTCGGTTTTAGCTGTGCCCCTATTCCACTGAAAACAGCGAAGAACCTCTTTGAACGCCGCTCTGGTTGACGTGAACGAGCCGAAGCCGGTCCAAATCGTCAATGAACCTTGCCGCTCGCCTTGGCGGGCGCCTCAAAACCGCCCAACTGGCGCACTTGCTGATGCAGTTCAGCGGCCAGCCGTTTGCGATCGTGGCTGCCGGTAAGACAGGCGCCAAAGCGCACCGTGGCAGTCAGACCGCGCTTGGACAATAATTTGAACAGATGTGGCAGCAAGGTCATCTCGCCCCAGTAGCAAACGTCACGCCCTACCACCCCCGCGCCCGCCGGTAATTCATAACGAATGAAGGCCGGAGTGACCGGGCACCCCATCTCCGCCGCCGGCGCAAGCAGGGAGGAATGAAACGGCAGAACGCTTGCGCCATCCGAGCTGGTTCCTTCCGGAAACAACACCACGACCATGCCCTCGGCCAAGAGCGCCTTCATGTCGCCCGCCATGCGGTGGACATCATGCCGGGCGTCGCGGCGAATGTAGAGCGTGCCCGCATAACGGGTAAGCCGGCCCAGGACCGGCCAGGAACGCACCTCGGCCTTGGAAACGAAGACCGCCGGGCGGATGGCGGCCAGCAGCACAATGTCAAGGTAACTTAAATGGTTGCTCACCACCATGCCTTCGCCCGGCGGCACCCCTTCGAGCCGCACTGCCACACCGAAACAGCGCAGCAACCGGCGGGCACTGCTACAGCACCAGCGCGCACGCACTGCGGGGGCGGGCAAACCACGCCGGGCGAGCCAGGCAAATTCCACCGCAATCAGCGCAAACGTGGCCCCCAGCCAGCATAACTTGAGCACCGCTCGCAAAGAACTCATGCGGACGGGGTAGTGCCCAGAATGCGTCCAGCCACCGCTTCCGGCATCGCCTGCAAATCCAACAAGGTTAGAAAATCAATGGTCTTGAATTCCAGATCCACGGCGGGCGGGCCGCAAATTTTCGCCCCCAACGAGAGATAGGCGTTCAAGAGCTTGGGGATTTTAATCGGGGTATCCAGCCATTGGCCCAAAGAGCAGGCCAGCGACGGCCAAGGCGTGGTCTGCAAGTCCAGTTGGACCAAATGCTGCTTCTGCAGTTGCTGGTAGGCGGTGGCACCCACCAAGGGGTCCACGCTGGATAGCGAACTGCAGCCCACCAAATAACGCGCACCCCGCGCCTTGGCATAGGCGGCGATGCCCTGCCACAACAAGCCGAGCACGATCAGATTGCGATGCTGGATATGCACGCAGGCGCGCCCCAACTCGACCAACTCACCGCGTACCCGTTCAAAGGGGCTCAGATCGAATTCCTGCGCGCTGTAATAGCCCCGATGCGCGGCGGCTTGCATGCCGCTCTGCAAACGATAGGTGCCGATCACGTCACCGCTGGCAATTTCCTCCACCAGCAAATGATCGCAAACAGCGTCGAACGGATCTTCATCGCGGCAATTGACATACGATTGTTCCAAGCCCTCATTCATCTCCACGTTGAACACCAGGAAACGCAGGGTTTGAGCGGCTTTGACATCCTCAGCGGATTCGGCCATCCGACAGCGGTATGCAGTGCGGAGCGATCCGCAGCCAAGGATGCGGCGGCCGATTCGGTTATTGGATAAGGTGGCATTCATAATGCATGGCGGTAGTTCAACCGCAGAGCGGCGTGCCCTGTGGCGAAAACCGGAATTATGGTTGTCGCGGTCATTAGTTTTTGGCGGCGGAACCACTCCGCCGTTGCATGCGCATATATAGAACCTTACTCACGCGCCGGCTACGTTACAATTGTTAATTTGCGATGGCAACTATAAGCACCAAGTTACAATCGAGTAACGCTACTGGTGGATTCTGGAGTTTGCGTTTCATTGGCTGGTTCAACGTCCGCTACCCGCTTCATGCCAAGTAAATCCGAAAACCGAGGGCCGAAAACCGAAAGAATACCGAATTCCGAGGCCGGAATCCGATGGCTGGCACGCGGTTGGTGGCCGGTTCGCTTTTCACGTTGAAACGCGGCGTTTTTCCAGCCCGGCGAAGGCCACAGGCATCGGTGGCTCCCCTCATGTTTCGGATCTCGGATTTCGGACTTCGGGATTCCACTGCGTATTCCACCGAAAACAGCGGGAAACCAAAAAAACGCGCCCTTTGGCAGACACAAAAAACCAGCGCGACTTGCGCCGCGCTGGTTTGGGAACGAAACAACACTAGGGACACGAACAATTAATAATAGATCAAACCACCGTCTTGGTAACGGTCAACGTTCATTTGGCCCATGGGCACATAGTTGTTGAAGATGCTATTGGTGAGTTGGTAATCCGCATTGGTGATAGCTCCGAGCAGCCCGGTATAAACCGCCTGTTTATCCACTTCCGCAGACAAGCTCTGGCGGGAATAGGCGCTTTCAAACGTCCAAAAGCTATAATAGCCATTGGTAACTGCCGCGCGGCTATAAGGTACGCCGTTATAGCTCAAGTAAACGGCCTTCCCGTCGGCGATCCGAGCGGCACCGTCAGCAAGCGTGACGTAGCTGAGGATACAATCCGTGCCATTAGTCAGGGCCGTCCCAATCGAGCCGCCGGAAGAATACCCGTTGGTGGCTTTCCAAGTACCGCTCAGCTTGTCTTGCATTTTAGGAGTACCGGCAAAACCGATGCAGCGTTGCATGGTGATGCGTGTGCCAGACATGTTGTCGCGCCCAATGAAACGCACCACGCTGCCGTCATCGGCACCACCCAAGAAGCGTGTGGGCATCAATCCGGTGCCGGTCTGAAGCAAATACGCCTGCTCACGGCTGATATTGGTCACCGCATTCAGCGCGCCGCTGGCTGGAACGTTGCGAATCCACGCGAACGGAACGACGCCCACGCGGACAACCGATTCAAACGCGCTCATGGGTTGCACATAAGCCAGCGCCGAAGAGGGCTGGACATCCGAGAAACCAATATCAGGAGTAAGGGTGTAGTTGGTCGTGCCATCGGTGTTCAAAAACGGAATGGCAAGCTGTGACCCGACATCCCGCATCCCTTCAGCCGAACCGGAGAAGGAGCAACGGATGAGGGCCGCCTGGCCCGAGAGAGTCCCCATATTGGCGGAGAAGGTGCCCGAGATGGTCTGATAGTTGCCGCTCGCTTTAATAGTGCTACCCGAATTCAACACGTAGTTGGTCAATCGGTCATAGACGGCCGAACGAAACGCCGTTGCGCCGGTGATGCGCAGTTCCACTTGCCCGAACGCCGCCGGGGCGAGGACGATCCCCGCCGCCACTGTCATTAATACATTTTGGATTTTCATATTTTTATTTTATTAAGGTTATTTGTTATTGGATTAATTTATTTTTTATTTGGTTGGTGTTTACTTGCGAATCCGACGGAAAAAATACATCCCCAGCGCGCCCAAGCCGAGCAGAGCGTATGTGCCCGGTTCCGGAACAGCTTGGAAGGTCATCGCGCCCGCGCCATCCAGTTGGAAGGTGCCCAGTTTGTTGCCCGCCGTTTGGGGGTCGAATTGGTAGAAGTTCGCGGCGGAGCTGCCGGCACCCACCACGACGTCGCGGTTGGCTGCCAACCCGAAGGAACTCGACATCCCGTTCACCGCCAACGCACCGGTAAATGACGAATCATTGGTGCTGTATTGGGTCACCACGGCGGTGCCGGTGTACGTCGCGCCACCACCCACCGGGTAAACCGAACCATCGGCAATGCCACCCACCACGGCGCCCGCAGCGCCTTGGGCCGACGCCCGCGCCGTGGCTGCCCCCGGAGCCGCCGTGCTGAAGAGGGTCGAGGTGCCGTCAAAACTGTAAGCGCCCCAAGTCACCTGGGCCACCGGGCCGATGGAAGCGAAATCAGTGGCGTTGTAGTACGAACTGATATTGATCTGACTGCCATCCTTCTTGTTGTAATGACCGATATCGCCAATATCCACGAGCATGTCTTTCTTGGCGGTTTCATTGTGAAACACCAGGAACACGTCGGTTGCGTTATACGTGAAGGCCTGCGCACTCTGCTGCATTCCCACTGCCGCCAGTGTGAGTGCCGCCATGCGCAGACTGTTTTTCATTTTCTGTGTCATACTGTTTTTCTGCTTTCTACTTGGTTGTATTTTACTTTTTTATCACTCTTCGGGTTACCTGCCATGTCCTGTAACCACCAAAACTTTAGCGGGTGCCCCCCAAAACTACTTCCATGATTCGGCCATTCGCTGGTGTCTTTGGGACGCCGAGTTTATAGTTTGTAGTTTGTTTATGGTGAGCATGTTGTGAATCATAATAAATCCGGTGTCACCAGAACTCTACTGTCGTTACCCAGAGGTAACAGAACAGAATGAGCAAAAGCAGGTCCGCTTGGCGAAAACCAAGCGAACAAGCGTCCTGTATGCGGCAGATGGAACTCACGGCGCGATGTAGAACAGCCACAGGCCGCAGGGCTGCATCAAGCTCGGTTTGGTTCAAGCCGAAAGCGGCGGTTCGGGGGTTCCCATGGCCGCGGAATTACCCGAAAGAAAGGTAACGAGTCTCAAACAGGACGGCGCGGAAAATTTTGGAGTGCGGTGGCAACTGCCGGGGGAAAAAGGGGCGGCGGGCGACACCGCTTTGGATTTGCTCGGTCCAGTTGCGTACGCGCGGGAGACCACGGCGGCGTCCCAATGACGTCAGGCGGTATCCACGTGACCGGCCTTTGGCGTGAGTTGGAGATTCACCAAGCCAGCTCCCGCACCATGCGCTCGCTTTCGCTCACCGAAAGCATCACCGGCACTTCCGCCAGCAGTTCCCTGACGTGCTTCATTCGAGAAACATCACCATGTCTTCGACCCGGGTAAAGTCGGAGGTTTTATACAACAAATTTCCTTTGGTATCCATGACAACGAGAAACGGCAGGCCGACCTTGAGTTCTGGAAATCGGGGATCCGCTTGGAACTTCTTGAAGTCAGGATCGGTATCCTGAATTTTACAGAGAACCGCGCGACTTAACGCGCCGTTTAAGGATGCGTTGGATTGGGTGAGTTTATCGAATTCTTTGCAGTTGGCGCACCAATGGGCGGAGAAATCAACAAACACCGGGCGGCCCTGTTTCGCTGCCGCCTTCAGGGCATCACCGATGTCCCGGTACCATGAGAGATTACCCTTTTTCTCGATGTTCGTTTCGGTGGCTTGCGCCACGAAGGGTGCCACGGCCGCAGGCGCAAGGCCGCGTTCCACGCAGCAGAAGCCAACCACCAGGACCAAGCCGGCAAGGGCGCGTGCCGTGCGGGTGAACGGGTCGGTCTCGGCGTTTTGCAGACGGTACATGGCACCCAGCAAGAGCAGTGAGCCAAGGAAGATCAGGCGGATTTTTTCCGGTGAAAATTCGAGACTGGAAAAGCCCTTTTCGAGATAAACGAAGGAAAACCAGAGGATCAGCAGGCCCAGGGCATACTGCACCCATCGCATCCACCGACCGGCCTTGGGCAGCCGGACGCCGAACAGGGCGATGAACAGAAAGGGCAGGCCCAGTCCAAGGCCGAACGCCAACATCTTCCCGGCGGCGGCAAACACCCTCACAGCGGACACGGCCTCACTGGTGCCGGCGAGCTTGACGAGAATGCTCACCACGAACGGCCCCACGCAGGAGGAGGAAAGCAGGCCAGCCCCCATACCCATAAGAAAGGTACCGAGCACCCCGGCTTGACCGCCTCCGGCGCCGTTCGATTGGAGAAATTCCAAGTGCAGGAAACCAGCCGTGGTCATAGCCAGAAGCAGAAACAGAAACGACAAGGCAAGGTTCGTTTCCGGCAGGCGAAGCACGTGGTTGAAAGCGCCACCCGATACCGCCGCAATGATGCCGAACAGGAAGTAGATCGCAGCCAACCCGAAGTAGTAGGCCAGCGGATGCACCCATTTCCGACTGTTTGCACCAGCACGGTTGCGGAGGACGGTCGCCGTCACTGGATAGAGGGGATAGACACAGGGCAGCAGACTGGCGAAGAGTCCGCCCAAGAACAGGAATAACAACGCCGTTACGGTCATGGAACTGGCCGCCAGCCGACCTTCAATCCACGCGTTGGCCCCGGACACGAAATCCCCCGCCCGAGCCGACTGGGCGAGCAGAACCCAACAAAACAGACTGGCCCCGGTTTTTTTCATGATGCCGTATGATTAGGGTTTCGCCTGGGACATGAGGTAGAACATGTCGCGTGCGATCTGCTTACAGCGCTCGTCATACGTCGCTTCCTCCTCGGGCTTGCCATCGGCTTCCTTGGGATCGGCATACGGGATGGCCACGCGCATGGAGCTGCCTTCCACCACCGGACAATTCTTGTCGGCTTGGGAGCAGGTCATGACGGCGATATAGTTGTCCGTGGGATTGCCGCCCTGGCTGTAAACCTTCGAGAAGGCATGCAGGGGTTCGGCGGTTTCAGAATACTGAATCAGGTACTCCGGATTGGCGCCAGCCTTGCCGAGTGCCACGGAAAAACCGGCCCGGCGCATGGCGCGCACGGTGCGGATGTTGCAGGCGGTCGCCTCGGTGCCGCCGGAGAAGGTCCTCACCCCCACCACGTCATAATAGGCAGCGGCGGTCTGTGCCCAAACCTGTGCCAGATGGCTCCGGCGCGAGTTGTGCGTGCAGATGAACGTCAGTTGGGCTGGCTCATTGGCGGCAATTTTGGATTTTACAAACAGGGCAATCTTTTTGAGTTCGCGTTGGCGCTCGACCGGAATCTGCCCGAACTCACTGGTGACCTGGGCAACCAAAGGGCGCACGGTCTGCAAGACGTTGGTTTCGGCGGCGCGCGCCGCCGGACCAGCCAGCAACACAGCAAGGACCGTCGTTGAAAATGTTAGTTTATTATTTTTCATTATTCTCATAATTAATTTTTGTAAAGGTTTATAGGTGTGGCGAAACTCCCGTCAAGCCGCCGACTGTGACAATTGGGTGGCTCACCGCTCATCGCCATTTTGGTTTTGGATTGGACGTTCATGGCGCACTGTAAACCAGCCACAGGCCACCCATGATGACCAGCACGCCGCAAACCGCTTTCACGATGGCCACGCCTTTGGATTGCTCATTCCAGTTCAGGAATTACATCATGACTGGACTCCCTTTCCCGCCAATCCGCGCTGATACCAGGGACGCGACTGGTTGCAGATGCGGCACACGGAGAGCATTACCGGGACTTCCACCAGTACGCCCACCACCGTCGCCAGGGCTGCGCCGGAGTTCGCGCCGAACAGGGTGATGGCCACCGCCACGGCCAATTCAAAGAAGTTGCTCGCCCCGATCAACGCGCCTGGCGCGGCCACGTTGTGCTCCACCTTCATGGTCTTCATCAGGAAGTAAGCCAGACCGGAATTGAAATAGACCTGGATGAGGATGGGCACCGCAATCAGGACCACGGCGAACCAGCGTTTCGTGAGGTTCTCCGCTTGGAAGGCGAAAATCAGCACCAGCGTCAGCAACAGCGCCCCAATCATCACGGGATGGAACTTCGCCAGAAACTTTTCCTCGAACCAATCTTTGCCGTGCGATTTCAGCAATACCGTGCGCGTCGCCCAGCCCGCTGTGAGCGGGATCACGATGAACACCACTACTGACGTAATCAGCACCTTGGCCGGCACGATCACATTGGCCACGCCACAGAGGAACATGACGATGGGCGCGAACGCCACGAGCATGATCAGGTCATTCACCGCCACTTGCACCAGCGTATAGGCCGGGTCCCCGTCCGTCAGGTAGGACCACACAAACACCATCGCCGTGCAGGGGGCCGCCGCCAGGATGATCAGCCCCGCCGTGTATTCCTTGGCCACGTCTGGGCTGATCCACGCCGCAAAGACATGTTGCATAAACACCCACGCCAGCAGCGCCATGCTGAACGGCTTCACCAGCCAATTGACAAAGAGCGTCACCATCAACCCCTTGGGGCGCTTGGCGATGCCGCCGATGGCGCTGAAATCCACCTTCAGCATCATCGGGTAAATCATCAGCCACAACAGCACGCCGATAGGCACGTTGACTTGCGAGCCTTGCCCGAACTCCAGTTTGCTCAGCCGCGCCGTCAACTCGGGCAGGAGTTTGCCGAAGGCCACGCCTACGACCATGCACAGCAGCACCCAGACGGTGAGGTAGCGTTCAAAGAAGGCCAGACGCTTGGGCTCAACGGTTGGCATTGCGGCGGGGGTGGCAGGTTGATTATTCATGGAGTTTGAGCGCGCGAAAGCATAAGTGTTTGATCAGGACTGCCCACCGCAGCAGCAAACCGGCGCGGGTTTGCGGGCGGTGATTTCCAAGCTGGTGATGTAATCGCTGGCTTTGGTTCCGGGCGGCAGCTTGGCCGCGATCTTTTGATATAGCGGGTCCTGCCAATCCACCAGGTTATCCACGTAACCGGCCTTTGGCTTGAGTTGGAGATTCACCAAGCCAGCTTCCCGCACCATGCGCTCGCTTTCGCTCACCAGCACCGCGCCCGCCACACACCCCACCAGTGCCTCAACCATCTCGCCAACATCCGGCGGCAGCGGTTTGAGCAAAGCCAAGTCCGAGACCGCGACGCGCCCGCCCGGCTTGAGCACCCGTGCAATTTCCCGCCACACCTGCGCCTTGTCCGGCGAGAGGTTGATGACGCAGTTGGAAATCACCACGTCCACGCTCGCGTCGGCCACGGGCAAATGCTCGATTTCACCCAGCCGAAACTCGACGTTATCCAGACCCGTGCGTTCGCGGTAAAGTCCCAGGTTCTTGCGCGCCTTGGCAAGCATTTCCGCAGTCATGTCCACCCCGATCACCCGTCCTGCCGCGCCGACCTTGGGACCCGCGATAAAGGCGTCAAAGCCGCCGCCGCTGCCCAAATCCAGCAACACCTCGCCCGGACGTAGCGCGGCCAAGGCATTCGGATTTCCGCAGGATAACCCAATGTTTGCCCCCTCCGGCAGCGCGGCCAGTTCCTCGGGGGAATAGCCGATCTGCTGGGCCAGTTTCTCCGCGTCCACGTCGCACATGCCGGCGCAGCAACTCGGCTGACGCCGCTCGCTGCCCTTCAGGGCGATCTCAGCGTAACCGTCGCGGACGGTCTGTCGTACTTTTTCAGCATCAATTGAATTTTTCATATAGATAGAGTCTATGGTTTTGGCGCAGTGAGCGCCTCCGGCAGGGTCTCAACAAACCGCCGGATTTCATCCCGCACCCGGCGGTACACCGCCAGCTTCTCCTCGCCATCCGGCAGATGCTTCGTCAGCTTCGGCGGGTCTTCAAAGCCGACATGCACCACCTTGGCCTTGCCTAGAAAAACCGGGCAGTTCTCATTGGCGTGCCCGCAGACGGTCACCACGTAATCATAATGCACCGGCCCGATTTCGGCGGGCGTCTTCGAGTAGTGCTTTGAAATGTCCACCCCCGCTTCCGCCATGACCTTGACGGCGTGGGGATTCATCCCGTGCTTCTCGATACCCGCGGAGTAGGCTTCGAGCACGTTGCCTTTCAGATGGCGGGCCCACCCTTCAGCCATCTGGCTGCGGCAGGAGTTTCCGGTACACAGGAACAGGACTTTCAACAACGGCATTGTTTTCGGCATAATTCGGTGGGGTCAATTTTGAGCACTTTTTTTAGTTGTTTGGCATCCGCGGCGGTTTGCTCACTTTCCGCCAGGGATAAATCCACCCACTTCAGTGCCGCACGAACCGAAGGGGATGCTTCCTTGCCCGGCCGGGAGTAATACACCCAACGGCCCTCCTTGCGCACGTTGACCAGGCGCGCCTGGTAAAGGATGGAAAGGTGTTTCGACATGGTTGAGGCGGCCAGGCCGAACAACTCCGTGAGCTGGCAGGCGCACAACTCGCCGCCCCGCAAAACCAGCACCAGACGGACCCGGTTGGCATCCGCCAGCGCCTTGCTGAGATTCATGAACTCGCGCATCTGTGTAATAGTTCGCCATATAACGAATAATGTCAAGTCCCGGCTGAATGAAATCTGCGGGGGCCATGGCTGCATCAAGCACGTTGGTGCGTTACAAATAATACGAGGTGGGCAGGGTAGTGGTTCCGTACCCACTCAAACACGACGGCGCGGGAAATTTTGGAGAGTTCGGTGGCAATCGACGGGGGAAAAAGGGGCGTCGGGCGACACCGCTTTGGATTTCAACGCCATTCCGCAATCCGAATTCCGAATTCCGAATTCAAAATGGGCTGGTTTTCATCCGTGCCATCCGATTTATCCGTGGTAAAATAACGGAGAATAAACCACCGATAAACACTGATGGACACAGAGAATACCCTACACCGGTCCGGCATTCCGCATTCCGAATTCCGCATTCCGAATTCGAGGGTTCCGCAATCCGCATTTCTTCTGCCCCCCACCATTTCAGCTCTCTGCTTTCAGCTTTTCCGCCTGATAACTGTTGACCCCATCACCGGTCCGGCATTCCGCAATCCGAATTCCGCATTCCGAAATCAGAATTTGCCGCCGCACTCCAAAAGGACCAAGGATGGAAAATCCGCACACACACGCCATCGTTCCGCCATCTAAAATTAACAGATGCCATTTTGCATTCTGCCACCCCTGATGCGAACATGATTGGCATGAAGATGCCAACAACGCAAACAACGCAGACTGAGCCGAATGACCGCACTTTTAAAGCGCGCTTTTGTGCGCATACAGGTTGCAAGCCAAACCATTTTGAGGCCCGGGTGCTGATGGATTGCCGACACCGTTCCGCCTGGGTACCGCACCTGTTCATGGTGATGGCCAATCCCCTGCTCTTTCAAGAGGATGTGCATTTAATCCGTGCGCTGGGGCAGACTACGGACCTGATGGAGTTTCAGCAGGAACTCGACGGTTTTCGGCAGCAATATCCCATTCGCGGGTTCTGGCGAAAACGCATGAATGTGCGGGTTTCCAATCGTTTACTATTGCAACTGGCCCACGACGTGTTTTCCGTTCCCCTGCCGGCGACCACATTCGCACCCGCATGGAACAATTTAGCGCCCGCCGTCTCGCAACCGGAACGCGCCATGGCGTAACAACCACCTTGGCCTTAGCGATACTCCGGGGCGCGCCAGCGCTCGGTTTCTGAAAACCACACATACTCGGGCCACAACCCGATAAACTTCTTGGGATAAGGAAAGGCGGACGGCACTTCGCGGCGGGTCATGAAGTTGGCCAGAAAGCCCCCCCAACCCAGGTTTTCGCCATGCATCCACTGGCTGACAAACCGATTATCCAACGACCGCCCGGTTAGCAGCATGCCACACGCCCATCGGTTTTTTTGCAGCACGGCCAAATCCGTTTCCGTGCGCATGGGGATCCACAGACTGGGCCGATGCCCATACCACGCCATGGC